>JAPYQD010000235.1 GCA_029937335.1 Gammaproteobacteria bacterium | reverse complement strand
TTGCACTAGAAGATGTGCACATGAATATCGAATCTCGTCTGACTGAAATTTGTGGTGATGCCGGCAAAAAACTACACACAGGTCGTTCACGTAACGACCAAATAGCCACTGATATTCGCCTATATCTGCGTGATCAAGTGGATGCGATTAGTGTAGAAATTAAGCGCTTACAATTAGCACTACTTGATTTATCTGAAAAAGAAGCAAACACTATTTTGCCTGGATTTACTCATTTACAAGCTGCCCAACCCGTCAGTTTTGGACACCATATGATGGCCTATTTTGAAATGCTATCACGTGATGCTGAACGTCTGGTTGATTGTCGTAAACGCATGAATTCAATGCCATTAGGAAGTGCCGCATTAGCAGGCACAACTTACCCAATTAATCGTGAACGTACGGCAGAGCTATTAGGTTTTGAGCGTATTTGCACCAACTCGCTTGATGGGGTTAGTGATCGAGATTTTGCTATTGAATTCTTGTCTGTGGCAAGCGTTATCATGATGCACTTGTCTCGTTTTTCAGAAGAGTTGATTCTTTGGTCAAGTGCGCAGTTTGATTTTATCGAACTGCCGGATAGTTTCTGTACAGGTTCATCGATTATGCCACAGAAGAAAAATCCTGATGTACCAGAATTAGTCCGTGGAAAAACCGGCCGTGTGTATGGCAACCTAACTTCATTATTAACCATTATGAAGTCACAGCCACTCGCCTACAATAAAGACAACCAAGAAGACAAAGAGCCACTGTTTGATACTGTTGATACGCTTAAGGCTTGTTTGCGCGTGTTTGCCGATATGGTGCCAACCATTGAGACCAAGCGTGACAACATGTATAACTCCACTAAAAAAGGTTATACCACAGCGACTGATTTAGCCGATTACTTAGTCAAAAAAGGTTTGCCCTTCCGTGATGCGCACGAGGTGGTTGGGCGGTCTGTGTCTTATGGCATTGAACACCAAAAAGATCTTAGCGAGTTAAGCTTGGAAGAATTGCAAGTGTTTGATGATCGCATTGAAAACGATGTGTTTGACATACT
>JAPYQD010000234.1 GCA_029937335.1 Gammaproteobacteria bacterium | reverse complement strand
ACAGATGAAAACAGCCTATTTAGCTCACATTAGTGAGCGTGCCCAAGATAATTTACCGCCATTAGTGCTCAATGCAGAACAAGCAAAATCTGTTGTTGAAAATTTAATCAAAGGTGGTGACGAAGATTTTTATTTAGATTTACTCACCCATCGTATACCACCTGGCGTGGATGAAGCAGCATACGTCAAAGCAAGTTTTTTAGCCAGTGTCGCTAAAGGCGAGCAAACTTGTGGCGCTGTCGATCAAAAACACGCTACGTTTTTATTAGGCACAATGATGGGTGGCTACAACATTGACCCGCTGATTGAACTATTAGATCTAGACGCCACAGCTGAAACTGCCAGAGACGCATTGGCAAAAACACTACTAATTTATGAAGCCTATCAAACAGTTGTAGAAAAATCAGCCAATAATGCTTTCGCCAAACAAGTGGTTGATGCCTGGGCAGATGCAGATTGGTTTACGTCTAAAAATGAATTACCAAAAGAAATTAAATTAACGGTCTTTCGTGTTGATGGCGAAATCAATACAGATGATCTGTCACCTGCGACTGAAGCCTGGTCACGTCCGGATATTCCACTCCACGCCCAATCAATGCTGGTTAAGAAAATGGACAGCCCACTAGAAACCATTGAACAGCTTAAAGAAAAAGGCTTGCCATTGGCTTTTGTAGGTGACGTAGTTGGCACCGGATCTTCACGAAAATCAGCCATTAACTCGGTACTTTGGCACATGGGCAATGACATTGACTACATCCCTAATAAGCGTGGTGGTGGTGTGGTATTGGGGGGCAATATTGCCCCAATCTTCTTTAACACAGCAGAGGATTCGGGTGCATTGCCAATTGAATGTGATGTATCAAAACTCAATATGGGTGATGAAATTACCATTTACCCTTTTGAGGGGAAAATAACCAACAGTAACGACGAAACCATCTCTACTTTCGAATTAGCGCCAACCACGATGCCAGACGAAGTGCGTGCCGGTGGCCGTATTCCTTTAATTATTGGCCGTGGCTTAACCGATAAAACACGACAAGATT
>JAPYQD010000233.1 GCA_029937335.1 Gammaproteobacteria bacterium | reverse complement strand
GCTTAGATAAATGACGAATTTTCCTGATACGCTCAAGCCCATTTTTATTACCAAGTGCAGCGCCTAACGCATAACCAGAATCAGTTGGATAGGCAATGACTGCACCTTTATGAAGCTCATCAATCACTTGCCTTACCAAGCGATTTTGTGGATTTTGTGGATGAATCTCAATAATTTTAGCCATAATCAAATATCAAGCCTCTTCACTACCAATAATTCCACACAGCTTTATTTGAATTCGGCATGTCCTGCAGACGACCAATGCGCACTCGTTGATTTGGCCAGCCATGATAATCAGAGCCACTCGATGCCAGTAAATCTAGCTCTATTGCCCATTGACTTATTAGAGCAATCTCATCAGTATTACTACTCCCAGTAACTACCTCAACTCCATCACAACCACTCGCTGCTAGATCACTCATCATTCTTTTAACTTTAGTATTAGTCATACGGTAGCGTAGTGGATGTGCAAGCACTGCCTTACCGCCAGCAACATGTATCCACTCAATTACCTCGTCAAATTGCGCCCATTGTCCACCCACACCACCAGGTTTTTTACCGGTTAAAAAACGCTTAAAAACACTTTTCATGTCTTTACAAACACCCTCTTGGATTAACATTTGAGCAAAGTGTGTACGTGTAATCATGCCTTGTTTGGCAACCGCTTGGGTTTTTTCCATTGCACCAACCACACCGGCTCCGCCTAACCCTCGTGCCATCTTTAAAGCACGAATGGCGCGAAATTCCTGATGTTGTTTGAGTCCAGCTTGAAGTGCTTCATTCTCAATATCAATATTCAAACCTAGAATATGAATAGTCATATTACTCCACATGGCTGATACCTCAACACCAGGAATAAATTTAATACCTAATTTATTCGCTTCTACCTTGGCTTCAGTAAGTCCATCCGTCGTATCATGATCGGTTAACGCAAAAACGTCACATCTTTGTTCTTTGGCCAAACGAATTAACTCAACTGGGGACAAAACCCCATCTGAATAATACGAATGATTGTGTAAGTCAATTTTCATAAAACAGATTATCCGTGATAATG
>JAPYQD010000232.1 GCA_029937335.1 Gammaproteobacteria bacterium | reverse complement strand
CTAAATACGACTTATCAATGTAAGTATCAGCAAAATACAACCCTAGATCATAGCCCTCAAATGCACCCGTTAGGCTTAGCGCTACACCTGTATTGTCCAAACTATCACTTGGTTTGTTGGTGGCCTTGTCCGCTGTAGTTTTAAAATCAGAACCGTAAGCCGCTGTCTTGGTAAATCGATTCTCATGTAAAGCAATCACAGATAAGTTCAATTCATCAAAGTAATAATCCAACTTACTCATTACTCTGCCGAGTCGTAAATTTTTAATATCAACAACACCCGGTACTCGATTATCAATTGGATTCAGTACATCGGTTACTCGTATGGAGTCCGACTTACCCCAAACCACAACTTGACGGCCAACTTTAAAATCCAGCTTGGGACTAATACTGCCTTCGATACTAAGCTCGTTTAAGTTGACTTCACTCTTATAACCATTTGGTGTGGTTGTGTAATTGCTCAAACCAGAATTGTAAATAAAATCGTGATACCCTTTAAGGTTGCCTTTGATTTTGTTGCCATTATCAAGCTTATACTCACCAATTACATCTACTAAAGTTTTTAGTGATGACAGGTCTTTATCATTATCAAAGTTATAATGCGCTTCAAGATCAACCGATCCATACAACGACCCTTTGGTTGCTGGGGCGCTACTAACAACAACTTCAACAACCTCGTCATCAAAACCATCTTCATCGAAGCCTTCTTCTGCAATGGCGCCAAAAGACATTACTAGTGCAATACTAGTCGCAAACCATTTCACTGTCTATAGGCCTTTTTCAATTCTACGAACGCTGAACATGTCATCATCAATAGGCTTGTTAATTTCTACATCAGAATTCGTCAATACCGTTTTATGCAAGGTCTGTTTGCCTTGTTTGGTGGTCATGGTGGTTTGCATCGCCACCCAAATGCCATCAATCTGCTCTAACTTACGCACGTCCATGTATTTAATGCGCTTGCCTTTTTTCAAATAAAACTTAGCACGTGTGAGCACATAATTATCTTTACGCACGTACAAGATACTTTTGGTATAACCGGTTTCATCAATAACAGCCTGACTTACAGGCG
>JAPYQD010000231.1 GCA_029937335.1 Gammaproteobacteria bacterium | reverse complement strand
CTATCATTTCTGCCGCCTTTAGAAAACTTCCCACGACCAAAATTACGTTTTCCTGGTTTGCTGCCACCAATGGTAGCCTTGTTATTTTTCTCAGTGAGTTCAATGATATTTAAGCGTTTGCCGTTAACCACTGTTTTTTGTAGCACCTTAAGTACTTCATTCGGCATTTCATCGGGTAAATCTACTGTTGAAAAATTATCAAAGATTTGAATAGAGCCAATATATTCACTATCCATATCTGCTTCATTGGCAATAGCACCCAAGATATTTCCAGGTTTGATGTTGTTGTTGTTACCCACTTCAAGCTTATAACGACGCATTGGTATTTTTGGGTGATCTTTAAGAGAGTTAGCCTCTACTGGGACAATTTTTTCTTCACCTGGCTTTTGGTCTCTGCCAAAACTAGGTTCTTTTTCAGATAACAATAAAGGCTCGTTACCTTGTGCAATATGCGCTAATGCTGCTGCAACTTTAAGGTGAGAGATTTCTTCGTTGGCCTCTTGAAATTCAGTCACAAGTTTTTCGAAAATACTTAAATCTTGATTGTTAATGGTTTCAGTTATTTTCTTTTTAAAGGTGTCGATGCGTTTTTCATTGATGATTTTTGCAGTCGGTAATACGAGTGGTTCAATTTTTTGACGCGTCACACGTTCAATATTGTTAAGCATACGTCTTTCACGATGCGATACAAATAAAATCGCCTCACCTTCACGTCCAGCACGACCGGTGCGGCCAATGCGGTGTACGTAAGTTTCTGCATCTTGAGGGATGTCGTAGTTCACCACATGAGAAATACGCGGCACATCTAGTCCGCGAGCAGCAACATCAGTGGCAACTAAAATATCAATCCCACCTTTTTTAAATTTGTTAATAATCTTTTCACGTTGACTTTGCTGAATATCGCCATTAATTGCTTCTGCAGTAAATCCTCTAGCGGCTAATTTTTCGGCTAACTCTACCGTAAGAGTTTTAGTTCTGGCAAAAATAATCATTGCATCAAATTCTGTCACTTCTAGAATCCTAGTTAGTGCATCTAATTTTTGACTTAAGCCGCCCACTAAGCAGTATTTCTG
>JAPYQD010000001.1 GCA_029937335.1 Gammaproteobacteria bacterium | reverse complement strand
AATATTAAAAATTTTCTAAATTTTTAGATAAAAATGTTATTTTATTGGCTTTAAAATGGAGATTTTTGTTCAAAATCGAGGCGTAAGGAATTGGAAAAAGTAGGAGCTTATAATTTATAAGTGACTATTTTTGAGAATTTCGACAACAAAGAGTTTGGTGAAAAGTACCCTTTAACACCTAAAGGTATAAGTTCTGCTAAGAGCAACAAAGTTGCTCAGCATAACTAAAATTCGATGCCTTCGATTTTGGCAATGGTATGAATATCTTTATCACCACGACCCGAGAGATTGATAATGATGTTTTTATCTTTGCCTAGTTCTTGTGCAAGTTTAATGCCGTACGCCACTGCGTGAGAGGACTCAAGCGCTGGCAAGATGCCCTCAACTTTGGTTAATATGTGGAAGGCTTCTAATGCTTCCTCGTCAGTAATGCCTACATATTGTGCACGACCTGAGTCCTTAAGATAAGCATGCTCTGGGCCTACACCTGGATAATCCAGGCCTGCTGAAATTGAATGGCCTTCGATAATCTGGCCGTTTTCATCTTCCATTAAGTAAGTTCTGTTACCGTGCAATACACCGACACTGCCTGCGCACAGAGGTGCTGCATGAGCCGTTGGGCCTTTTTCTAAACCATAGCCTGCCGCTTCCACACCATAAATAGCGACTGACTGATCGTCAATAAATGGATGGAACAAGCCAATAGCATTTGATCCGCCACCCACACAAGCAACCAGAGCATCTGGTAAGCCACCTACTTGATCGGCAAACTGTGCTTTAGCTTCTTTACCAATCACGCTTTGAAAATCACGCACCATCATCGGGTAAGGGTGAGGGCCGGCAACCGTACCAATGATATAAAAGGTGTCATCGATATTAGTGACCCAATCACGCATGGCTTCATTGAGAGCGTCTTTTAGAGTTTTAGAACCTGAAGTTACTGGAATAACAGTCGCACCCAAGAGCTTCATACGAAATACATTGAGCGCCTGGCGAGCAACATCAACCTCACCCATATAAACAATACATTCCAAGCCTAAACGCGCCGCAACTGTGGCAGTTGCCACGCCGTGTTGGCCTGCACCAGTTTCGGCAATAATACGGGTTTTGCCCATACGTTTAGCCAACAAAGCCTGACCGATAGTATTGTTAATCTTGTGTGCGCCAGTATGGTTTAGGTCTTCTCGCTTTAAGTGAATTTGCGCACCACCGAGTTTTTTACTCAGGTTTTCAGCATGATAAAGTGGCGTTGTACGGCCAACATAATGCTCTAAATCGTGTTCAAACTCAGCAATAAATTCCGCATCATCTTTGTATTTTTCATAAGCTTCTTTAAGCTCAGTTACCGCTGTCATTAAGGTTTCTGCAATGAAAACACCACCGTATTGTTCGAAATGACCTTTGTCGTCTGGCAATGAATAACTCATGAGCGCGCCTTATGTATAAATTGTTTTATTTTAGCAATGTCTTTC
Source organism: Gammaproteobacteria bacterium (assembly GCA_029937335.1). GTDB lineage: Bacteria > Pseudomonadota > Gammaproteobacteria > PS1 > Pseudothioglobaceae > Thioglobus_C. The sequence goes on along the minus strand of JAPYQD010000001.1, from coordinate 28,510 downwards.
ATGCCCGGCTCACTTTCTACACCACTAGATACATCAACCGCATAAGGACTCACTTGCCTAATAGCCTCGGCAACTGTATTCGGGTTTAAACCGCCCGCTAGAATAATAGGTAAATCAATATCAAGCTTGGCCAAACTCCAGTCAAAGGCTTCACCGGTGCCGCCATAAGTATCTTTGTTAAAAGCGTCTAACAATAAGCCGCTGGCTTGGTGATAATCATCAGCCATTTGGGTAATATTAGTATCTTGATTAACGCGTAACGCTTTGATAAACGGTATGGCGTATTGACTACATTCAGCTGCCGACTCATCACCGTGAAACTGTAAAGTATCAAGTGGCACTTCGCACAATACTTCATCAACAAAGCTAGAATCTGCGTTAACAAATAAACCCACGCGATTAATAAATGGTGGCAAGGCGTTGACAATCTCTAGCGCTGACTCAACATCCACATGACGAGGCGATTTGTCATAAAACACCAGGCCAATCGCATCTATACCGAGAAGTGATGCTTCTCGTGCATTATTGGCATTGGTAAATCCGCAAATCTTGATTTTCATTTAATGTGTATTCTCAGCTTCTAATTTTGCTCTAATTGTATCACGGTCAATCCACCACTTATCATCTACTAGCTGATCTACCGCACCGGATAATTTCTTTAAAAATACCTCAGGCTTGTCTAATTCCAACGTTCTATGCCATACGTCAAAAGTAGATTGGTCGGTTATATGTGAATGCTTATCAGCAACACTGGCCAACATTTGTGAGGTAAAAAACGTTAAGTCGTCATCTTCACCGCAACGCATTGAAGTAACGTAATGCGCTGCCGCTGCCGCCACCGCTCTAGTATCTGCCTCTTCTGGTGATTCTTCAACCAAGTGTTGTAGCATTGCCACGGTAATTTCTGGGTCAATTGGAAAAGTAATACCCAACCATAATGCATGCCCAAGTGCGACTAAAGCGTCTGGCCCCTCAGATAAAAACATCACGTCACAAGCCTCAACAGCCAACTCCCAAAGCTCGTCTTCTTGCGCTAAATTAAAGGCGGTAAAGGCCTTTTCCCAAGCATCTGAACCTTTATAGCGTTCAACCTGAATACGGCCGATTTCTAATAAATTTTTGATCCTATCTTCAACGGGTGAGCCCTCACTTAAACCAGCCAATTGTGCTTCAAAATATTCTAACCTTGACTGTAGTTGCTCTTCGTTAGCGTAGACATCTTCGCCGTCATCGCCGTCAAAAATATCCTGATCTTTATTTAAGTATTTAAATCCCATTTGTTGTCCTTAAGGGTGCCTCTAGTAAAACGCTGCTTCTAAACGATCTTCCCAATTCTCTGGTGTATCGCCATAATCAGGCTTAACATCCATTTGAAAAAAACGCTCGTCTGATGTTTTGGCAATGGCTTTAAGTGCAACAACCAAACCTTCAAAATCATCAATTTGCGGATTTGCAATGATGACTTCACTTATTAGCAACATAGAAACCTACCGTTATTAATTAAATGCCTTGTATTTTACACCGCAAAGCTCATAAATAGCCATGTGATAGTAAGGCTATGATTTTTTTGAGACTTTCTTGGCTTTCTTTTTACGCTTAGCAGCTTTAGATTTGATTTTGCCAGAAATGGCTTTTTTACACTCTTCTAGTGTGAGTTCGCTTGGTTCTTTATCGCCAAATAATTTAGAAATAGTGATGTTCTTTTGACCTTTGCCTTTTTTCTTGCCGTTCCAAATGTAAGGGCCAAAACGACCATTGAGAATTTGAATTTCAGAATCATCAAAGGTTTTGATAATACGTTCGGCATCAAACTTTTCTTTAGCGGCGATTAGCTCCAGTGCTTTTTCAAGTGTGACATCTTCAGGAATATCTTCTTTTAAAGAGACATATTTCTTGCCATATTGTATGTAGGGGCCAAAGCGACCGTAGTTAGCTTTAATAACACCAAAATCATCGGTTTCACCTACCGTACGTGGCATGTCAAATAACTCTAACGCTTCATCTAAGGTAATGGTTTCGATAACAAGGCTGCCACGTAATGAAGCAAAAGCTGGCTTGTCTTCGTCATCTTTATGGCCAATTTGTGCGAAAGGGCCAAAGCGGCCAAAGCGTACACTAACCGGTTTACCACTCTTCGGATCCACACCAAGGTCACGCATACCGTGTGTCTCTTCTCTAGAGATATCATCTGCTGCTTCAATTTTTGCATGGAAAGGGCCGTAGAACTCTTTGACCACACTTTGCCAAACAACACCCTGATTGGCAATAGTATCAAAATCAGTTTCTAAGTTTGCCGTGAATTTGTAATCAACAATGTCGCCAAAATGCTTAACCAAAAAGTCGGTCAATAGGTAGGCAACGCTAGTTGGAAAAAGTTTATTTTTCTCAGCACCTGCATTTTCTATCGGCTCTGACTGCTCAACCTTACCCTCATTGATTTCAATAAGTTGGTACGCACGCTCTACGCCTTCTCGCGTTTCTTTAGTGACATAGTTTCGGTCTTGCACGGTTGACACCATGGTGGCAAAAGTAGAAGGGCGACCAATACCCATTTCTTCAATTTTTTTAACCAAAGAGGCTTCGGTGTAGCGCGGCTTAGCACGTGAAAAACTTTCTCTCGCTGCAAAACTGACCAAGGTTAGCTCGTCACCTTGGCTTAAATCAGGTAATAATTTGTCGTCTGATGACAAATAATCATAAACACTTAAAAAGCCCGGGAATACCAATATTTCACCGTTGGCTAGGAAGCTCTCATCACGATTAGAAATATTGGTTTTGATTTGTGTTTTTTGTAATTTGGCATCACTCATTTGTGAGGCTAGCGTACGCTTATAAATTAATGCATAAAGTTTGGCTGCTTGGTCTTCTAAACCATAAATCTCTGGCTTGGTTAAATCTGTTGGTCGAATGGCCTCATGGGCTTCTTGTGCACCTGCATCTTTTGTTTTATAGCGTCTCGCTTGATGGTACTCAGCACCATACTTGGAAGTAATTTCCTTTTGGGCTGCTGCAATTGCCTCTTCAGATAATGTGAATGAGTCAGTTCTCATGTAAGTAATTGCGCCTTCTCGATAGAGGTTCTGCGCCAAGGTCATGGTTTGTTTAACTGAGAAACCGAGTTTTTGCGAAGCCTCTTGTTGCAAGGTCGAAGTAATAAAGGGTGACTTTGGCGAACGCTTAGAGGGTCTTTTTTCAATACTATTAACGCTGAATGTTGCGTCTAATAATGCATTGGCAAACTCAAGCGCTTCATCTTTTGTTGCAAAGTCTTTATCAAGTTTTGCCTCAACTAATTCACCTGTATCATTCACCAAATCAGCTTTAATTTTAAAAGTGCTTTTAACCGTATGGTCATTGATTTCTCTTTCTCTTTCAACCACCAAACGCACCACTGGGGACTGCACCCTACCTGCTGACTTCGCGCCTGAAACTTTTTTCCATAAAACGCCTGAGATTTCAAAACCCACCAAACGGTCAATCACACGCCTGGCTTGTTGTGCATCAACAACATCAAAGTTCACCGTTCTTGGCTGTTGAATCGCTTTTGTAATTGCGCCCTTAGTGATTTCATGGAAAACAATACGTGGCGTATCTTTCGGTAAATTTAAGGCTTCTAATAAATGCCAGGCGATCGCTTCTCCCTCGCGGTCCTCATCAGTTGCGAGATAGACTTGCTCAGATTTTTTGACTGCCTTTCGAAGATCGGCTACGACTTTTTTCTTGTCGTCGCTGATTTCATAATTAGGCTTGAAATTGTTTTCAATCTCAATACCGTTTTTCTTAGCCATGTCACGAATATGACCAATACTCGACTTAACGGTATAGTCTTTGCCTAAGAACTTTTCAATTGTTTTGGCTTTTGCGGGGGACTCAACAATGACAAGATTTTTTGACATTATTGAACGGTATGGTTATCGTCAAGGAATACAATTGATTCCAACCATTGTGCTGAAATTTCTTCGTCATTACTGTTACCCAACACCATCATTACTACCCACTTCAAATCATCCAAAGATACTGAAGAATCACCTAATGACATAATTTGATCAATGATCATTTCACGCTGGTTGGCATCTACTTGGCCCATGTTTTCCATGAATAATAAAAAGCCACGAGATTTAGCGTCCAACTTTAGTTTTTCTGCATCACTATAAATACGCATACCACCACGGGTATTGGCAAATGGTTTAACGCTGCCATCTTGCAAGGTGGCAATATTTTCTAGCCAGCTAAGGGCTTTTTCAATGCGAACTTCTTCGAAACCAGCATCCGAAAGATGGGCCTTGAGAGCGATATCATCAATTTCATTAGACGAATCTTGCTCTGCCTCTTCAAACAAATAGTCGAACATATAAGTTAGTACATCAAGAATATTGTGTGTCATAAAAATCTCACTTAGTTAATAGATAGCCAGAGCCACCAACCTTTGTCACCCTGTTTGCAAGTTCTAATAAAAGCAACTCTTGTGTAATGACTTGGGGGCTTAACTCACTTTTTTCAACCATTTCATCAATACTCATGGCTTCATAACTCAAGCATTTTAATAGCACAGAGGGGGTGTTGTCTACATCTTTTGTATAAATAGGTGCGTTATTGTCTGATAAAGGCACCTCTAAATCTAGTGATAGCTCTTCAACAATGTCTTCAATATTCTCCACTAATTTCGCCCCTTGTTTAATTAATTGATGACAGCCTTGTGACAATGGATTGTGGATTGAGCTTGGAATAGCAAACACTTCTTTGCCTTGATCAGCAGCTAATTTAGCCGTAATCATGGTGCCGCTTTTAATGCTGGCTTCAACCACTAGAGTGCCTAGGCTTAAACCACTAATAATCCGGTTACGTCTTGGAAAATTATTTGCTATGGGTGAGGTTCCAATAGAGAATTCAGATACCAGTGCACCCTGGGTTGAAATTTGGTGTGCCAACGATTTATGCTTTGCTGGGTAAATACGATCAAGCCCGGTTCCACAAACTGCAATGGTTAGTTGACCAGCTTCTAACGCACCAATGTGTGCACTGGCATCAATACCGCTGGCCATTCCCGAGGTAATCACCAAGCCTACTTTAGATAGTGCCTTAGCAAACTGTTGGGCGTTTTGTTTGCCCGCTGGGGTTGGATTACGACTGCCCACAATCGCAAGCTGTGGTTCAGACAAACAAGCGATATCGCCTCGTATATATAACACTGGTGGTGGATCAGCAATAGTTTTAAGTTGCTGAGGATAGCCCTCATCAACCAAAGTTAGAATATGGCAGTCCTCCGCCTCGGCCCAATCAAGGTCGGCTTGTACCGTTGAAACGTCCTGTTGCTCTAAATAATCAAGTGTCACTTGACGAAACAGTCCACATTCTTTGCGCGTTGCTTTTGATGCCAAAAACACCTGTTCGGGTGTTTCGAAAATTTTAAGCGCCTTATAAAAAGTACGCACACCCAAGTGGGGCGCTTTGAGTAACATCAACCAGTAAATTAAATCCATTTCAGCCTATTGTCGACAATATTAGCGTTATTATAAATTATCATAGTTATTTGCAAGGCGTATTATGATTTATGGTAAAATTGCAAGATTTTATTGGCTGATATTCTATTATGAAACAGAAAAGAACCTTCCAACCCAGTGTTTTAAAACGCAAACGTACTCATGGCTTTAGATCAAGAATGAGCACCAAGTCTGGCCGTGCAGTCATCAATGCTCGTAGAAGAAAAGGACGCAAGCGTTTAGCTGCTTAATGTCTCTACGGCTGACACGTGAGGCCAAAATCCTAAAACCCGGCGAATACACCCATGTCTTTAAAGGGGGTAAGCGGGCCAAAGGTAAATATTGGCAAATCATTGCAAAACCTATTCAGGACCCTAGGCCGCGTTTAGGTTTAGCAATTTCAAAAAAAGTAACGCGTTTGGCTGTTGATAGAAACCGATTCAAGCGTGTTGCTAGAGAAACTTTTAGGGTGGCGCAACCGCACTTAGATAATTGGGGATTTGTGGTTATGGCCAGAAACGCTAAGCCAACCAAAAACCCAGAATTATCTACTGAATTACTAAATTTATTTAAACAGGTGATGAAAAAATAATTTGAATTATGCGTTATTTATTGCTTATTCCCATTAAATTTTATCAGCTATTTATCAGTCCGTTTTTAGGTGCTAATTGTCGCTTTGATCCAACCTGCTCACAATATTCTTATGATGCTGTGAAAGAACATGGCTTCTTTAAGGGTTTTGCACTAAGTGCAAAACGCATTGGAAAATGTCATCCGTGGCACGATGGCGGATTTGATCCAGTGCCAAAAAAACACATTCATTAATCAATAAATTATTCTTATGAACAATCAAAAACTATTTCTCGGTATTGCAATTTTCTTAACAGTTTTCTTGTTGTGGGACAAGTGGCAAATCACTCATGTCACCGATGAAAATGGCAATGTCGTACGCAAAACCCAAATCACACTCGATACCAGCACAAAAAATACTGATGTGCCAATGATCAACACAGAGGCAACACAAATTGATCTACCAACCGCACCAAGTATTAGCGAGTCACACGGTTATACCACGGTTACCACTGATTTATTAACGGTAGAAATTAGCCACAAAGGCGGTACTATTCAAAACGCCTATCTTAATACCTTCCCTATAGAAAAAGGTGGCGAAGAAAAATTCCAATTATTGAGTGACAAAACCGGTGCATTGTTTCAAGCACAAAGTGGTTTAGCCTCACGTGATGATTTATTGCCAACCCATTTATCCTTATTTAACTCTACTAATTCAAACTATCAGTTGTCTACTGACACACTCACCGTACCGCTGACTTGGCAAGGCAAAGATGGCACCACAGTCACTAAGAATTTTCACTTTAAAAAAGACAGTTACATTGTTGAGGTTGATTATCAAATCACCAACAATTCTAATCAAGCCATTCCGGTTAAAAGCTATGTACGTCTAAGTAGAAGTGCAATTGATCAATCCAACATGATGATGCCGACTTTTACCGGTGGTATCGTTTATGACAAGACAGACCATACAGTACAAAAAAATGAGTTTGATGATTGGGATGAGTTTAACGCACAACAATCAACGGGTGGCTGGATGGCAATGGTTCAGCAATATTTCATTGCTGCTTGGATTCCAAATCAAAATGAATCTCAGACGTTTTCTGCCAGCTCAAGCAACAACTTACACAAGCTAACAAATGCCAACCAACAAATTAGCCTTGGCGCCGGTAGTAGTGCAACACTAGCTGCTAATCAACTTTATCTTGGACCTAAAGAATATGGCAAGATTGAAGAAGTGGCTACTGGATTAAACTACACACTTGACTATGGCTGGTTAGACATCTTGGCAGATCCATTGTCTTGGGCCATCCATAAGATCAATGACTTTATCGATAGCTGGGGTTGGTCGATCATCATCATTACTATTTTAATCAAGCTAGTTTTCTATCCACTCAGTGAAAAGTCTTACCGCTCAATGGCAGGCATGAGAAAACTCTCGCCAAGATTGACTAAGCTTAAAGAGACCTATGGCGATGACAAACAAAAGATGGGTCAAAAAACCATGGAGCTGTACAAGAAAGAAAAGATCAATCCGGCCTCTGGTTGTTTGCCAATCATGGTGCAAATTCCAGTGTTTATTGCTTTTTACTGGATGCTACTTGATACCGTCGAATTACGCCAAACATCGTTTTGGTGGTTAACCGATCTATCAACGCAAGACCCTTACTACATCTTGCCAATTATCATGGGTGCGTCTATGTTTATACAGCAAAAACTTAACCCGCCGCCGCCTGACCCAATGCAAGCGAAGATCATGATGTCGTTGCCATTTGTGTTTACCATTTTCTTCTTGTGGTTCCCATCAGGCTTAGTGCTTTATTGGGTGTTTAACAACGTCTTATCTATTGCACAGCAGTGGACTATCAATAAACGCATTAACGCCTAAAAAATTAAAGCGACTGCGTTATTTGTCTTTCGACGTATTCAGTTATACTGTCTTTAGACAAAACACCTTGTAGCTTTAATTTTTAAAATGTTATTAGATAATTCAGATGAGTATCAATATTGGCGAGATGAAAAACTTGCCAATACGACTACTGAGCTAGCCGATTGTATTGTTGAGATACAAAACCCATCTAAACTCACCAGCGCAGAAAAAAACAAAGTTAAAAACCTATGTCAACATAGTAACTTTGCACTATTTCAAATTGACCCAACCGAGCAGTATGAAAATTCGGTTATTGATATCAATACACAATTTGGCTTAAAAGATTTTGACACGCATTTGTTTGTTAAAACAGGTGGGCTGGCACATATCACCCAAAGTGACAAAAAAGACCAAGGCGAATTTATCCCCTACACTGACAAAAATCTAGGCTGGCATACAGACGGCTATTACAATGCAATTGAACAGCGCATTCGTGCATTCTCCTTGTTCTGTGTGCGTCCTGCACTAAAGGGCGGCACAAGTGAATGGGTCGACCCACAAATGATTTATTTATTATTGCGTGAAGACAATCCTGATGTGGTTAAAGCATTGATTCACCCAGAAGCCATGAGTATTCCTGAACACAGAGTTGATGGCGAAGTTAGACGTGCGACTTCAGTTGGGCCAGTATTTTTCATTGATGAAAAAACACAAGCGCTTTATATGCGCTACACACAGCGCAAAAAAAATATTGAGTTCTTAGATTCACTTGAAATTAAACAAGCTGTAGCCTATTTAGATACCCTGTTAAATACAACAACTGACTATCACTTTAAACACTTAATGCAAACTGGACAAGGCTTGTTGTGCAACAATGTCTTACATAGACGCAACGCCTTTACTGATGACAAAGACAACCCGAGGTTGCTACTAAGAGGGCGCTACTTTAACCGAATCGAATAGGGATATAATAAGTTCATGATTAGCAACCACCGACTAGCTTCGGCCACACAATCTCCCTCGATTAATTGTAACGATCGTCCCAATGATGAAATTTCTCTCATCGTAATCCACAGTATTTCCTTGCCACCAGGTGAGTTCAGCAACAACTATATTGAACAGTTTTTTACCAATCAGCTCGATTTTAATGCGCACCCTTATTTCAAAACCATTCAAGACTTACAAGTGTCTGCCCACTTACTCATTAAGCGTGATGGCTCAATCATTCAGTTTGTACCCTTTGATAAGCGTGCTTGGCATGCGGGAAAGTCTAACTTTAATGGACAAGATAATTGTAACGATTTTTCCATTGGCATCGAACTAGAAGGAACCGACAATCTTAACTATGAAGCGGTACAATACCAATCATTAAAAACAACATTAAAACAACTAAAAGACCATTATCCAGTCCAAAATATTGTTGGGCATAGTGATATCGCTCCGGGCAGAAAAACTGATCCAGGAGAGGCTTTTAATTGGGATGAAATAAAGGATTAATTTATGAAGCTACTCAATAAATCTTACTTACGAGCCAAGCAAATTCGACTGATTATTTTTGATGTTGATGGCGTGTTAACCGATGGCGGGTTGTATTTTTCTGACGATGGGCAAGAATTCAAACGCTTTAATTCACTTGACGGACTAGGCATCAAGATTCTAAAAGACAACGGTGTTGAACCCGCTGTTATTACTGCTCGCACCTCTACAACGGTTGAACATCGGATGAAAAATCTGGGCATTACGCATTTTTACCAAGGACAAGAAGATAAAGTAATTGCCTTCAACGACTTATTAGAAAAGCTCAATCTAAAGGCTGATCAAGTTGCTTATGTGGGGGATGATGTGATTGATTTGCCAGTGATGACTAAAGTTGGTTTACCTATAGCGGTTGCTAATGCACATGAATTGGTCAAAGAAAAATCTTGCATGGTGACTGAGAAAGCTGGTGGTCATGGTGCGGTTAGAGAAGCATGTGACTTTATTCTAAAGGCACAAGATAAGTTTGATGAGGCAATGAAAATCTATTTAGCGTGACTGATTTTCAACATCTTTGCTACCACACACTAAAGACCAAAGTGCCTGCTGGACGGGTTATCACCTATGCAGGTTTAGCACAATTAATTAATCACCCTAGGGCGCATCGCGCTGTCGGTTCAGCGATGAATAAAAACCCGTTTGCCCCTGAAGTCCCCTGCCATCGCGTGGTTAAATCAAATGGGGAATTAGGCGGGTTTGCGCTTGATATACAAGTCAAAATAAAACGCCTTCAAAAAGAAGGCGTTCAAGTAATCAATAATAAGGTTGTTAACTTTGGTCAGAAAGTCATAAAAACTACTTAAAGTTTTTTACCTCGCATCTTAGAAATCATTTGTAATTGCGCCATCGCTTCTGCCAATGCAGCTTGTGTTGTGCCAACATCATGACCATTATCCGAATTAGCCATCGCCTCTTCAGCGCGTTGCTTAGCTTCTAACGCCTTAGACTCATCTAAATCGTGTGCTCGGATTGCTGTATCAGAAAAAATTGTAACTACATCAGGTTGTACTTCAACAATACCACCAGAAACATAAATAGACTCAACGCCTTTTTCAGTTTCCACTCTAACTTCACCCGGCTTTAATGTCGATAATAAAGCCACGTGTTTTGGATAGATGCCTAATTCGCCAGTAGACCCTGGTGCAAACACGCAATTCGCTTCACCTGAGTAAAGCGACTCTGTTGCACTAACGACGTCGACATGGATGGTTGACATTTATGCGTTCTCCGCTGCTTTTTCACGAACCTCATCAAGAGATCCTGTCATGTAGAAAGCTTGCTCTGGATAACTATCCATCTCACCGTCAAGAATCGCCTTGAAGCCAGAGATAGTGTCTTTTAAAGATACATACTTGCCTGGTGAGCCGGTAAATACTTCTGCCACAAAGAATGGCTGAGATAAGAAACGCTGAATCTTACGGGCACGTGACACTGATTGCTTGTCTTCTTCAGATAATTCGTCCATACCTAGAATCGCAATAATGTCTTTTAATTCTTTATAGCGTTGCAATACACCTTGCACACCACGAGCAACATTGTAATGCTCTTCACCAACGATGAGTGGGTCTAGCTGGCGTGAGGTGGAATCTAGTGGGTCTACCGCGGGGTAAATACCTAGTTCTGCTACTTGACGCGACAATACTACGGTTGCATCTAAGTGAGCAAAGGTTGTTGCTGGAGCAGGATCTGTTAAGTCATCCGCCGGTACGTATACTGCTTGAATTGAAGTAATTGAACCTTTCTTAGTTGAAGTAATACGCTCTTGCAATGCGCCCATTTCTGATGCTATTGTCGGCTGGTAACCTACCGCAGAAGGCATACGACCCAATAGTGCCGATACTTCAGTACCCGCAAGTGTGTAACGATAAATGTTATCAATGAATAATAATACATCACGGCCTTCATCACGGAAGTACTCAGCCATGGTTAAACCTGTTAATGCAACACGTAATCTGTTTCCTGGTGGCTCATTCATTTGGCCATATACCAGTGACACCTTGTCTAATACGTTTGATTCTTTCATCTCATGGTAGAAGTCATTACCCTCACGAGTACGCTCACCAACACCTGCAAATACTGAGTAACCAGAGTGCTCAATCGCAATGTTACGAATAAGCTCCATCATGTTTACAGTCTTACCTACGCCAGCACCACCAAACAAACCAACTTTACCACCCTTTGCAAACGGACAAACTAAGTCAATTACCTTAATACCTGTTTCTAATAATTCAGCTGCAGGCGCAAGTTCATCATAATTAGGTGCTGGACGGTGAATAGCCCAGGTAACCTCTTCACCAATATCACCTGCATTATCAATTGGTTCGCCAAGGACGTTCATAATACGGCCTAATGTTTTAGTACCTACCGGCACTTTAATTGGCACACCCGTATCTGATACCTCTAAACCTCGTTTTAAGCCTTCAGAACCACCCATTGCAATCGCACGAACCACATTATCACCCAACTGCTGTTGAACCTCTAATGTTAAACCTGTTTCGGTAACGATTAGGGCGTTATAAATACTCGGAACACTATCCGCTGGGAACTCAACGTCGATAACCGCGCCAATAATTTGTGTAATTTTTCCGTTGCTCATTTTGCTTTTTCCTCTTTTTTAAACTCTATTTTTTAAATTTATACTGCAGAAGCGCCACTAACAATCTCAGAAATTTCCTGAGTAATTGCTGCCTGTCTTGCCTTGTTGTAAACTAATTCTAAATCTTGGACCATGTCGCCAGCATTGTCTGTTGCACTCTTCATTGAGATCATACGTGATGACTGCTCACAAGCAATATTCTCTACTAGGCCTTGATATACTAAAGCCTCAATATACCTTACTAATAATGCATTCAACGCTTCTTCAGCATCTGGCTCATAAATGTAATCCCAATGATGATCCATATCCTCGACTTCACCTGCAACCATTGGTACTAATTGCATCACTGTTGGCACTTGGGTCATGGTGTTTTGAAACCTGTTATAGGCCACAGATAACTGCTGAATTTCACCTGCATCGTAAGCATCTAGCATTACTTTAACGGTACCTAACAAATCATCAAAGTGTGGTGCATCGCCTAGATCCATCAAAACTGACTTAATGTTTAAGCCTGAATTTTTAAAGAATGAGATGGCTTTTTTACCAATAGTACAAATATCAACTTCAATACCTTTGGCTTGATAATCAGTTACTTGCTTTAACAAGCTTCTGAACAAGTTAGTGTTCAAACCACCACACAAACCTCTATCACTAGAAACGATAATAATTCCAACACGTTTAACATCGCCCGCCTCTTTCATATACGGGTGTTCAAATTCAGAATGAGCATATGCCAAATGTCCAATAACTTTGGAGATTTTTTCAGAATAAGGGCGTGATGCCAACATTCTATTTTGGGCTTTTTTCATTTTAGACGCTGCCACCATTTCCATGGCCGAAGTAATCTTCTGAGTATTTTTAATACTCGCGATCTGCGTTCTAATTTCCTTTCCAACTGCCATATTATCTATTTACCAAGTATGGTTTGCTTTAAAGTCATCAATTGCAGCTTGTAATTCAGCTACAATTTCATCGTTATAGTCACCGGTTGTGTCAATTTTTTCAAGTAGTGACGCCTGATTTGCGTTCATATAAGCAATCAATGCCGCTTCAAAATCAACCACTTTATTTACATCAATATCATCTAGTGAGCCTGAGTTGGCTGCAAATAATGAGGTTGCCATTTGTGCTACTGATAATGGTGCGTATTGATTTTGCTTCATTAATTCAGTCACACGCTGACCACGGTCAATTTGTGCTTTTGTTTCTTTATCAAGATCTGAAGCAAACTGTGCAAACGCCGCTAATTCACGGTATTGTGCCAAGTCAAGACGAATACCACCACCGAGCTTCTTAATAATGTTTGTTTGTGCTGCGCCACCTACTCGTGACACAGACAAACCCGCATTAATTGCTGGACGAATACCCGCGTTGAACAAATCTGTTTCTAGAAAAATTTGACCATCTGTAATTGAAATTACGTTAGTTGGTACAAAAGCAGAAACGTCGCCACCTTGTGTTTCAATAATCGGTAATGCCGTTAATGATCCAGTTTTACCTTTGACTTCGCCATTGGTTATCTTCTCTACATAGTCTGCATTAATACGTGATGCACGCTCAAGTAAACGTGAGTGTAAATAGAATACATCACCCGGATAGGCTTCACGTCCTGGTGGACGCTTTAATAATAAAGATACTTCACGGTAAGCCCATGCTTGTTTAGTCAAGTCATCATAAACGATTAGTGCATCTTCACCACGATCACGGAAATACTCGGCCATTGAACAACCTGCATAAGGGGCAATGTATTGTAAAGCTGCTGAATCAGAAGCACCGGCTGTAACCACAATGGTATTTTCCATTGCACCGTGCTCTTCCAGCTTACGTACAACTGCCGCCACTGAAGAGTCTTTTTGACCAATGGCAACATACACACATTTAACACCCGTGTCTTTTTGGTTGATAATTGCATCAACCGCTACGGCTGTTTTACCAGTTTGACGATCACCAATGATTAACTCACGCTGACCACGGCCAACAGGAACCATCGCATCAATTGCTTTCACACCCGTTTGAATTGGCTCGTCAACACTTTGACGATCAATCACACCCGGTGCCATAACCTCTAATGGGCTAGTGTCTTGGGTGTCAATATCACCTTTACCATCAATTGGCTTACCTAGTGCGTTAACTACGCGACCTAACATCGCCTCACCCACTGGTACTTCCATCAAACGATTGGTACATTTAACTGTATCGCCTTGTGAAATATGTAAATAGTCGCCTAAAACAACTGAACCAACTGAGTCTTGCTCTAAGTTCAATGCCATACCAAACGTATTGCCTGGGAATTCTAACATTTCACCAAACTGAACATCCGCTAATCCATGAATACGAACAATGCCATCACTAACACTGATTACCGTACCTTCAGTACGTGCTTCAGCTGCGAAATCAAAGCCTTCTATTTGTTTTTTAATTAAATCACTAATCTCGCTTGCGTTTAATTGCATAACCCTTCCTCTTAATAAAATAAATTAATTGATTGACAAACGTGAACTCAGCTCATCTACTCGAGCCTTAATCGACAAGTCAATCACTTTGTCACCTTCTTTAATCACTACGCCACCAACCAAACTTTCGTCTATTTCGGTGTCGATACTAACTGTTGTACTGTATTTATCAGATAAATCACTCACAATCTGTTTTTCTTCAGTAGCGCTTAACTTATAAGCACTAACCACATGAAATGCTTTGGCATCACTACTAAGGTTGCTCATTATGTCAAACAACTCAAGCATACTTGGTAGAGCACCAATACGGCCATTGTCTAGCAACAAAGTAACGAAAGATGTCTCCTCTTTGCTTAATGCCCTACCTAAAATCGCCTTAAATACTTCTGCAACTGCTTGTGTTTTATTCTCACTAGTTGCGCCAGGCGAAGCAATAAATGCTTGCATATTTCCATCATTGGCTAATTCTGCACCCGCCTCTAATACGCCCCTCCAGTCTGAATGTGACTTATTTTGCTCAGCAATTTCAAAAACTGCATTAGCGTAGGGCTTGGCGATGGTTGTTAATTCCACTGATAAATCCTATAGTGTTTGCGACAATTTGCCTAACATGTCTTTATGTACTTTAGCGTCTACCTCTTTGGCCAAAACCGAATTTACACCCTGCATAACTAAATCAGACACTTGGTCTTTTAGCTCATTGCGTGCACGATTGGCTTCTTGCTCAATCTCCGCTTGTGCGTGGGTTTTAATACGGCCTGCTTCTTGAGAGGCAACATCTTTAGCGTCTTCAACCATTGTTGAGGCTTGTCTGCCTGCATTAGCAATGATTTCAGCTGCTTGATCTTTAGACTGATTAAGCATCTCTTGCGCTTTTTGTTGTGCTTCTTTATGCTCTGACAAGCCGCGTTCTGCTGCAATCAAACCACTTTCAATGCGCTTTTTACGCTCGTCCATGGCAGCAACAATTGGTGGCCAAATAAACTTCATGCAGAACCATGTAAACATGGCGAACATGATTAACTGGCCAATCATCGTCAAATTAATATTCATAGCTTAAACCTTGTGCTTTTAAGTAAACAGTCTTTAACCGGCAACCGCAAATATGATGTACATTGAGATACCTACCGCAATCATTGGTACCGCATCTACTAGGCCCATTACGATGAACATTTGTGTTCTAAGCATTGGGATAAGTTCAGGCTGACGCGCTGCACCTTCTAAAAATCTTGCACCCAAGATACCAATACCAACTGCCGCACCCAGTGCGCCTAAACCCATTAAGATTGAACCTGCTAAAAATAATGTTGCTTGTACTTCTGTCATTTCTTACTCCTTTTTTTTAAAAAATTAATGCTCGTCTTTCTGATGAGCCATGTCCATATATACAATTACCAAGGTCATGAAGATAAATGCCTGTAGTAATACGATCAAAATGTGGAAGATTGCCCACGGTAGTGACAAACTCCACTGAATCCAAAACGGTAACAAAGCGATTAAGATGAAAATCATCTCACCAGCATACATATTACCAAATAAACGCAAAGCTAGCGAAACCGGCTTAGCAATTAAGTTCACGCCTTCTAAAAATAAATTAAATGGTAACATCATTTTGCCAAATGGGTGGAACAAAAGCTCTCCTGCAAAACCGCCGGCGCCTTTTTCCTTAATGCTGTAATAAAGAATCAAGAAGAAAATACCAATCGACATGCCAAATGTTGCGTTTGGATCTGTGGTTGGCACTACTTTAAAGAATACATGATGAGGGTCTGCTCCAAAAAATACGCCAACCTGTTGTGCAAGGTACGGTAGCCAATCAACCGGCACCAAGTCCATGGTGTTCATCAGTATAATCCAGATAAAAGTTGTCAACGCCAATGGTGCAACCATTGGGTTCTTGCCGTTAAATGAGCCACGAACATTCTCATCGATGAATTCAATAATGCTCTCAATAAAGTTTTGAGCGCCAGAAGGCGTATCAGCAGTCATCTTTTTACCAATGCGATAAAAGAAGGTTAAGAAAAGCGCACCTAAAATAAATGAAACGCCAAGTGTGTCTAAATGGAATGCCATAAAGCCCATCTCTTTAGCTTCTTGCGCAGTATGTGCAAATTCCCAAACACCCGTGTTTGGATTTTGACCATAAGTCAAGTTTTGTAGGTGATGTTTAATATAATCGCCAGAAGCGATTAATTCATTTCCTGTTGCCATAGTCTAAACTTCTGTGCTTATATTTATTGCCCGCCATTGGACAACATCTTATCTATTAAAAAACCAATCAATCCTAAAACCAAACTAACAATTAGAGCATCTGTGCTTAACTTTAAAAGGAAATGCCCTGCTAAAGTTAAACCCACTACCATCGCCATACGCATTATCACACTAATGGCCATCATCCCGATACCTGCCTGGGCGCTAATGGTTAAATCTTCTCTTTGTTTATTTGTATGCCGATTAACCAACCCTGTGTTCATCAAGCTAATCAACCCTCCATAAGCTGCAGAAAGCCCTGCACCCAATGTGGAGAAATAAGCGATGGTCACCAATATGATGATTAGTTGAATTTTTGGCAGCTTACTTTTCACTGCCAAAACCTCCGATATCACAAACCCACAAAATTGTGAATTATACAGTCTGATTGATGTAAATTAAAGACGTTTTTAGTGAAAAAACTACTTTTATTAGCAGTATTAATAAGTAACGATATTCTTATATATTTGACAACTTGCACAACTTTATTAATAATGGTTTTTTTTGAAACAAATCAACTGAGGAGAAAATATGGCACATGTTGTCGTAATTGGTGCAAGTACGGGTGGATTACCTTTTGCTTATGACGCTAAAAAAACATTGGGAAATGACCATAAAGTTACCGTCATTTCTAACAACCCAAACTTTAACTTTATTCCATCTAATCCGTGGGTTGCAGTGGGTTGGCGTTCTGAAGATGATATTAGTTTTGAGTTGGCGCCACATCTTAAACGCAAAGACATTAATCTAATCGTTGGTGAGGCTACTGAAATTAAACCAAATGACAATCAGGTCGTGGTGGGTGATCAAGTGGTAGATTACGATTATCTAGTATTGGCCACTGGACCTAAACTCGCCTTTGACGAGGTGAAAGGCCTTGGTCCTGATGGACATAGTGTTTCTATTTGTACCACGGCTCATGCTAAAGTTGCCTCAAGTGAGTGGGAAGATTTTTGTAATAATGGCGGCGGACCAATTGTTGTTGGCGCAGTTCAAGGTGCTTCTTGCTTCGGCCCCGCTTATGAATTCGCCTGTATTATGGATACCGACCTTAAAAAACGTGGCATTCGTGACAAATGCCCGATGACGTTTGTTACTGCTGAGCCTTATATCGGTCACTTAGGTTTGGGTGGTGTTGGCGATTCCAAAGGTCTTTTAGAATCAGAATTTAGACAGCGACACATTAAATGGATTACCAACGCCAAGGTTGCTTCAATTGCTGCTGATAAAGTCATAGTAGAAGAAGTTAACGACGAAGGGGAAACCATTAAAACACATGAGGTTGAAACCAAATACACTATGTTCTTGCCTGCCTTTAAAGGCGTAGACACCGTGGCTAAGTTAGCTGATGTTGATGCGGGCTATGTTAACCCACGTGGTTTTGTAATGATCAACGATTACCAACAGTCGCCTGTCAAAGAAAACATTTTCTCGGTTGGTGTGAATATCGCCATTCCACCGGTTGAACCAACACCAGTGATGTGTGGCACACCAAAAACCGGCTATATGATTGAATCCATGGTGACGGCGGTGGTACACAATATTGAGGACATGATTGCTGGTAAATCACCATCCAATATCCCAACTTGGAATGCTGTTTGTATCGCCGATATGGGTGACACGGGTGCAGCATTTGTTGCCATGCCACAAATTCCACCCAGAAATGTCACTTGGGCGAAAAAAGGCAAGATGATGCACTTGGCAAAAATTGCCTTTGAGAAATTCTTTATTCGTAATATGAAAATCGGAAATTCAGAGCCGGCTTATCAGAAATACATCTTTAAGATGCTCGGCATTGAGCGTTTAAAGAAAAAGTAGTTAAAAACTAAAAGCCGCTTACACTTATTATTGGCGGCTTTTTTATGCACTTTGTTTAATCATTTCCTCAGCGGCTTTGCGTGCCTTATCAGTAATGGTGGTGCCGCCTAAGATACGTGCTACCTCATCAACCCGCTCATGATTAGAAAGTTGTTCGACTGTCGTTTGCGCGCCCGCATCTTGTTGTGCTTTACTCACCCGCAAATGTTGATGACCAAAGCTAGCCACTTGCGCCAAATGAGTAATGCAAATAATCTGATAATGTTCGCTCAACTGCTTTAGTTTTTGCCCAACCACCTCAGCAACTGCACCACTAATACCGACATCGACTTCATCAAAAATCAACGTTGGGGTATATTCACTGTCACTGCTGACCACCGATATTGCCAATGATATGCGCGATAATTCACCGCCTGACGCCACTTTTTTCAAAGCTTTAAAGTCACTACCCATATTGGTTTTCACTAAGAAGTCGACACCCTCATCACCATTGTAGTGCACACCCTCTGTCTTTTTAGCTAGGTCAACTTTGACCTCACTACCCGGCATACCCAACACTTGCATAGCTTCGGTGACTGCGTTTGATAAGTGCTTGGCCTTTTCAACTCTTATTTTACTTAAACGTTTAGCTTGTTTTTGATACTGCTGGGACAATTGATTTTGTTGTTGTTGTAAAGCATCAATTGATGCACCGACACCGCCAATGGATTCTACTTCCGCAACAACCTTATCCTTGGCAACCATTAATTCTGTAATTTGACAATTGTGCTTACGCGCCAAATCGTGCAATTCGCTCAATCGAGCCTCTAGTTCAGCAGTTATTTGCTCATCAACCGACAAACCAGATAAGTAGTTGGTCAATTCATAAATGCTTTCTTGTGTTTGCACCTGTGCACTGGATAACAATGCTGAAACAGGTAAAAGCTTTTCATCTGTTTCTGCCGCTTGACTCAATTCATAACTCAGACTGAGTAGCTGAGTGTTGGCGCCCATCTCTTGCTCCAACTGATTAAGTATGGTGGAAATTTTTTCAATCAAACTGGCTGCATTTGCGCTGGTTTTAAAGTCGCCTTCAATATGGTCAAGCTCATCTTGCGTCAGTTCGGCATTCTCTAGCTCTTGCAACTGGTGTTGTAATAAAGCTTGTTGTTGCTGTTTCAACTCCTGATTAGTACTGAGTTCATCAATTTGATTACTAATGGCCTTATATTTAGCAACGATTGCATTAAGCAAAGCACAAGCTTCGGTACTTTGCGCATAAGCATCGAGCAAACTTCGCTGTTGATCGGGGCGCAATAATAATTGGTGTTCGTTTTGCCCATGCATATCAACCAGCAACTCACCCACGCCTTTTAAAACCGATAGTGGTACGCTGGCACCATTAACAAAAGCCTTTGAACGGCCGTCACTACTAATAATACGACGCAAAATACATTCACCTTCATCCTCTAGTGATTGCTCTTGAAGATAAGCTTGTATCTTTTGTTGGTTAAACACATCAAACGCAGCACTTACCTCGGCCTTGTCTTTACCGTGGCGCACCAAGGAAGAATCGCCACGCCCGCCTAGTGCTAAATTAAGCGCTTGTAAAAGAATAGATTTACCCGCACCGGTCTCGCCCGTCACTGTACTCATACCTGGGGAAAAAGCCAGATCTAAGGTTTCAACAACCGCCAAATTTTTAACCGATAGCTGGGATAACATAACCGATATTGCGTATTAAAGCTTAGCGCCCCAATGTAGCTTTGAGCGAATAATCTCAAAATAGTCATAGTTCTGCGGATGCAACAGATGAATAAAGCTGCCATGTTGGCGTACACGAATATCTTGTCCAGAAACAATAGACACTGAAGTTTGCCCGTCAAAGCTCACGGTTGCACCTTCATCAGATTCTTTTACGCGAATCACCACCTCACTACCGCCCGGCACCAAGAGCGGTCTATGACTCATGGTATGCGGGCAAATTGATACCAAGCCAATGGCATTAACTCCTGGGTGCATAATTGGGCCACCACTTGATAGCGCATAAGCGGTTGAACCCGTTGGTGTGGTCACAATCAAGCCATCAGCACGTTGATTGTTCACAAACTTGTCATCAATAAACACATCAAATTCAATCATCTTTAATGTTTCTTTACGGTGCACAACCACGTCATTTAGCGCTAAATGTTGGCCTAGTACATCGCCATCTTCTTCAATCTGGCACGACAACAAACAGCGCTCTTCTTTGGTGAAATCGCCATTGAGTACTTCAGCCACAAGATCTAACATGTTATTAACTGAAACATCAGCTAAAAACCCAAGATGGCCTAAGTTAATACCCAAGATTGGAATGTTATTATCAACAAAAGAACGTGCTGTATTGAGCAAAGAACCATCACCACCCACCACAATGATCAAATCTGCCTGCTCTGCAATTTCTTCTGATTCAAGCACCACGCCAACACCTTGCTGCTCAAGAAACGTACTGAGTTCTCCAGCCTTGCCTTCGCTGACTGGATCGTTCGGTTTAGTAATGATGCCAATGGTATTAAACATAGTTGATTTATTGCTGTTGATTTATTTAAAATAGCCCTTATATAACGAGTACAAATATACATGAGTTGAGCATTAAAATGACAAAAAAGAAAGCGCAAGAAAAAACCGAAGAAAAAGTAGAGGACAAAAATGTCGAACAAGCAACTACTGACGAACAATCAGACGATCTACAGACCCAACTAGAAGAAGCCCAACAATCTGCCAAAGATAATTGGGACAAGGTGCTTCGTGCCCAAGCTGAAATGGAAAATCTCAAACGTCGCAATGCCAAAGATCTTGAAAATGCACATAAGTTTGCCCTTGACGGTTTTGTTAAAGCACTGCTTGAAGTCAAAGACTCACTCACCATGGGGCTTAAAACTGCCAATGAAGAGAAAGCCACTATTGAGCACATTATTGAAGGCTTAGAGATGACCGACAAAGTGTTTTTATCCACCATGGAAAAGTTCGGTGTTGAAGTTATCAACCCAACAGACGAGGCTTTTAATCCTGAGTTTCATGAGGCAGTCACGATGGTACCTATGCCTGACAAAGAATCCAATTCAGTGCTTGAAGTGGTACAAATTGGCTTTACACTTAATGGTCGTTTAGTGCGTCCAGCAATGGTGGTTGTGGTTCAGTAAAAAATCTTTAACCACTTCTGCCCGGAACGTAGTGTAAGAAATACTCTTTGAAGTGAAAAAATATTGGAAATTTTACAAATGAGTCTCTAGGCGCTTACTTTAAATGCCATTTCACTATATACGAAGTTTATGATATAATTTTCGCTCAATTTTGACCTCAAAATATTAAAGACGAGGCCGATTTTTTTATTAACTACTTCTTTTTTATTTAACCCCAAGGAAACATTATGAAATTAATTCTTTTAGGTGCTCCAGGTGCCGGCAAAGGCACTGTAGCAAAATTACTAACAAAAATCGATGGTTCGGTTCAAATCTCTACAGGCGACATCTTACGTGGCGCAGTTGCGGCTGGTACAGAGCTAGGCAAGCAAGCTCAAGCAGCGATGAAAGCAGGCGACTTAGTTTCTGACGATTTAATTATGGGTATTATGGAAGAGCGCCTTCAAGAAGACGATTGTAAATCTGGCTACTTATTAGACGGCTTCCCACGCACTATTCCACAAGCAGAGGCATTGAAAGCATTACTTGAAAAAATGGGCGAAAAATTAGACGCTGCAGTTGAAATCCAAGTGCCACGTGATGTGATCCTTGATCGTTTAACCACGCGTCGTACTTGTGAAGATTGTGGTGCAATCTACAACGTTAAGTCTAACCCTACAAAAGTTGACGGCGTGTGTGATAAATGTGGCGGTGCTGCAATACAGCGTGAAGATGAAACTGAAGAAGCCATCAGCAACCGTTTGAACGTATACAACGACCAAACTGCGCCTTTGGTGGGTTTCTACGAAAACGAAGGTTTATTACTTAGCGTTGATGCGACTTCGTCTCAATCAGTGATTGACGCAATTCAAGCAAAAATTGGCTAATATCACTTAATCCGTTTGCTTTTAAGCGGTTTAAGTTGTTGCCAAAAACCCTGAATGCTTTTGTGTTTAGGGTTTTTTATTGCCTGTTATTCTGTCTATTTGTTTAAAGCACTATTATGACTTATAATGAGGACTTAACCCTAACTGTAATTAGAGGATTTTTTTTGGGTTTGAAATATTTGGAGAGAGATTTGAAACGCTTATTATTGCCTTTATTTTTATTACTACTGTCAGCATTAGTACCAACACAAGCGGCGAGTGATTTACTGCCTGCGGATGAAGCTTTTGCTTTTAAAGCCAGAGTTGTCAATGATGAAATATTGCTCAATTTGGATATCGCCCAAGGCTACTATCTATACAAAGAAAAAATCAAAATTTCTTCCGATTTTTCTACCCAACTAGGCGCAGCTAAATTCCCAAAAGCTAAAATTAAAAATGATGAATTTTTTGGCAAAATTGGCGTTTATCGTAACAATATTGTTGTTGCTATTCCAGTTCTTGAGGGCGATGCTAAATCAGTCCAGTTAAATGTAACCTTCCAAGGTTGTGCAGATTTAGGTGTGTGTTATCCACCCATTACTAAATCAGTTGTACTTGATATTAGCAGTATTCACGGGCCATCTTTAATAGACAGTGCGCTTGATATTTTTTCTAAGGCCAAAGTTGGTGTGCAATCAGCAGTCGACAAAGTAACACCTATTTCTGATGAACCACTACCTGCAGATGAAGCCTTTACCTTCTCAGTTGTGGCTATTGATACCAACACGCTCATGGCGACTTGGCAAATTCATCCAGAGTACTATTTATATCATGATAAGTTTTTTATTGATGTCATAGGTGCCGAGATTGGCGACGTGGCTTTCCCTAAAGGCAAGGAAAAAGATGATCCGTTATTTGGTAAAGTGCAAATTCATAAAGGCCAACTTAACGTTGAAATTCCACTTAAAAATATTCAGTCACAGCAAATCACTTTTATTGCCAAATACCAAGGTTGTTGGTTAGGCGGTATTTGTTATCCGCCGCTAGAAAAGACCACTGAAATCGTATTGCCTATTCAAGGCGCTGAAACAACAATAGTCAAACCAGCCGCTGTCGTGGTTAATAATGCACCGACAAATACACCGACAATCGAGCTTAACGAAACTGACAAAATTGCAGCGTTACTCCAACAAGATAACATATTTTGGGTATTAGCCAGCTTCTTTGGATTCGGTTTATTGCTTTCACTCACGCCTTGTGTGTTCCCAATGATTCCAATTTTATCTGGCATTATTGTGGGTCACAAAGGCGAAGTTACCACCAGGAAAGCACTGGTTATGTCGATCGTATTTGTGTTGGCGATGAGTGTCACGTATTCGATTGCTGGCGTACTCGCAGGCTACTTTGGTGAAAACCTACAAGTGTTATTCCAAACGCCTTGGATACTGGTGGTATTTGCCTTGATATTTGTCACCTTAGCGTTCTCAATGTTTGGCTATTATGAAATCCAACTGCCTACCGGCTTACAAAACAAAATTGCTAAAATCAGTAATAAACAAGAGGGAGGGCACCTCATTGGTGTGGCCATTATGGGCTTCTTATCTGCATTAATCGTTGGCCCGTGTGTGGCGCCACCGTTAGCAGGTGCGCTGATTTACATTGGTCAAACGGGTGATGCTATGCTTGGCGGACTGTCTCTGTTCGTCATGAGTTTGGGTATGGGCGCACCGCTATTAGCTATCGGTGCGGGTGTGAGTAAATTACCTAAAGCCGGTGGCTGGATGGATAATATCAAATATGTATTCGGCATCTTGATGTTGGCTGTTGCCATTTGGTTACTTGATCGTATTATCTCACCGGTCGTATCATTAGCATTATGGGCCACCCTATTTAGCTTCTCACCCATTGCGATGGGCGTACTCAATTCGCTCACCAATACACCAACACCGTGGCAGCGTATCTTTAAAGCGATCGGCCTACTGGTGTTAGCTTACGGTATTTTACTGTGGGGCTTGGTGGCTCGTGGTGGTGGTGATATGTTGGCGCCGCTCTCTGGTTACGGCTCTAGCACCCAATCAGAACAAGTGCATGTTAAATTTGAAAAAATTAAATCAAACGCGGATCTTGATCGAATATTGTTCAGAGCCAAGGCAAACAATCAAATCGTCATGCTAGACTTTTATGCTGATTGGTGTATCTCTTGTAAAGAACTTGAACGTTTCGTATTCTCAAACGCCAGTGTCGTTGACGCCATGAAAAACGCCATTGCTCTACAGGCTGACGTCACTGCAAACGATGCAACTGATAAAGCTCTGATGGCGCGCTTTAACATCATTGGCCCACCAGCGATTTTGTTTTTCAATAATGGTGTTGAAAAGCGCTCTCAGCGTATTGTTGGCGAAATTAACGCCCAAGGCTATCTCGAGCATTTCAACAAAGCCAAATAAAGCTTAAAAGCGCCTAAATTATGTAGTTAAAATGCCGATAAATCCTTCTAACATCTGTGATGTTGGTGGTAAAATCAGTTTTATTTAACAACACCAATTGTAACCATGGATATTTTGTTACTCAATGGGCCAAATCTCAACATGCTCGGCACACGTGAGCCTGACCATTATGGTGCGCAAACCTTAGACGATATCGTTAATCAAGTTACCGATTTAGCAACACAAGCTGGTTTAACGCTTGATCACCATCAAGACAATGCAGAGGTTGGTCTGATTGAACGTATTCATCAGGCGCATAAAGACGGTGTTAAGTACATTATTATCAACCCGGCGGCGTTTACACACACCTCGGTGGCGTTACGTGATGCAATGCTAGCTGTGGATATTCCATTCACAGAGATACATCTCTCGAACGTGTACAAACGCGAGGAGTTCCGCTCTAAATCATATTTTTCAGACATAGCGCAAGGCGTGATTTCTGGCTTTGGTGCACAAGGCTACGACTTCGCAATGAGTGCAGCAATTAAACACATACAAACACAATCATAGGGGAAGAAAATGGATATTCGTAAAGTAAAAAAATTAATGGAACTGTTAGAGCAATCTGGCATGGCGGAGATTGAAATTCACGAAGCTGAGGAATCGGTTCGCATCTCCCGTTATGGTGATGCACCTATGGTAGCAGCGCCAGTTGCAATGGCAGCAGCACCTGCACCGGTTGCAGTGGCAGCAGAGGCAGCATCCGAAGACGCTGCACCGAGTATTGACGGCCATCCAATCACCTCGCCAATGGTGGGCACTTATTATGGTGCAGCATCACCGACCTCTGAAGCCTTTGTAAAAATTGGTCAGCACGTTAACCAGGGCGACACCATTTGTATCGTTGAGGCGATGAAGATCATGAACCAAATTGAAGCAGATCAGTCTGGCACCGTGACCGAAATCTTGTGTAGCGATGGCGATGCAGTTGAATTTGGTCAAACTTTAGTTGTAATTCAATGATTGTCTTGAATAAAATCCAAAAAGTTTTAATTGCCAACCGTGGTGAAATCGCCTTGCGTATTTTGCGCGCTTGTAAAGAATTGGGCATCAAAACAGTTGCGGTTTATTCTACTGCTGATAAAGACCTCAAACACGTCCGCCTAGCAGATGAAGCTGTTTGTATTGGCCCTCCCTCATCAACAGACAGCTACCTTAATATTCCAGCACTCATTAGTGCGGCCGAAGTGACACATGCAGATGCGATTCATCCGGGTTATGGCTTCTTATCTGAGAATGCAGACTTCGCTCAACGCGTTGAAGAAAGTGGCTTTATTTTTATTGGTCCTCGCGCTGAAAATATTCGCGTGATGGGCGACAAAGTAGCGGCTATTAAAGCCATGCAAAAATCTAGTGTACCTTGTGTGCCTGGATCAGATGGTGGTTTGGGCACTAATGACATTGAGAATATAGAGCTTGCGCGTAATATCGGCCTGCCTATTATTATTAAAGCCTCTGGCGGTGGCGGTGGCCGTGGCATGCAAGTGGTTGAAAAAGAAGAAAATTTACTCGCTGCAATTGAACTTGCCAAGACCGAAGGGCTGAGTTTTTTTGGCAATGCAGAAGTGTACATGGAAAAATTCCTCACTACACCCCGTCATGTTGAAATTCAAATACTGGCGGACGAGCACGGTAACGCTGTGCACCTCGGTGAGCGTGACTGCTCTATGCAACGACGCCATCAAAAAGTGGTTGAAGAAGCGCCTGGGCCAGGCATCACACCTGAGCTCCGTAACAAAATCGGTGCAGTTTGTGCTGATGCCTGTAAAGCCATTAACTATCGTGGTGCAGGTACGTTTGAATTTTTATTTGAAAACGATGAGTTTTACTTTATTGAAATGAACACTCGTGTTCAAGTAGAGCACCCAGTAACCGAGATGATTACTGGTATTGATATTGTGCGCGAACAAATACTCATTGCTGACGGCCAACCGTTGTCGTTCACTCAAGATGAAGTTGAAATTAAAGGCTATGCGATTGAATGTCGTATTAACGCCGAAGACCCAAACAACTTTATGCCGTCACCCGGAAAAATTACCCAGTATCACGTGGCTGGTGGCCTAGGTGTTCGTGTAGACTCGCATGTTTATAACGGTTACACAGTGCCTCCGCATTACGACTCGATGATTGGTAAGCTAATTACTTTTGCTGACACGCGACTCGGCGCCATTATCAAAATGCAAAATGCACTCGATGAAATGGTGATTGACGGCATTAAAACCAACATTCCATTGCAAGCTCGCATTATGAAAGATGAAACTTTTCGTCAGGGCGGTATGAATATTCACTATCTAGAAAAAATGCTCGGAGAGTCTCACTAGAGAACGATAACTATGATTAAAGCAGGCATTATTGGTGGCACGGGTTATACCGGTGTTGAACTCCTTCGACTATTACACAACCACGCACAAGTAGAAGTCATTGCTATCAGCTCTCGTTCAGAAGCGGGGCAACTTGTCGGTGAGTTTTTTCCGTCTTTAGCAGGGCAGACAGATTTAGCTTTCACAGCGCCTGATGATGCAGTCTTAGACGAGTGTGACGTGATCTTCTTTGCAACACCGCATGGTGTTGCGATGGAAACAGCTGGGAGCTTTATCAACAAAGGTATTAAAGTTATTGATTTGGGCCCAGACTTCCGTTTGCGTGATAAAGATGAATATGCACAGTGGTATGGTTTGGAAAATTTCCAAGATGATCTGCTTGCATCGTCGGTGTATGGGCTTTCTGAAATCAATCGCGAGCAAATTAAAGAGGCACAACTCATTGGCAATCCAGGCTGTTTCCCGACTACTGTGTTGTTAGCGCTTAAGCCGCTGATTGAAAAGAATTTAATCGACTTATCAAACATTGTTGTTGATTCCAAAACAGGTGTGAGTGGTGCGGGTCGTGGTGCAAACCAAGCAATGCTACTATGTGAGGCCAGTGAGTCTGTTAAAGCTTACGGCGTCAGTGGCCATCGTCACTACCCAGAAATCAAGCAAGAATTAAGCTTGTTAGCTGGCGGTAAACCTATTGGTTTAACTTTTATTCCACACTTAGTGCCAATGATTCGTGGCATGGAATCCACAATTTATGTGGACTTATTAGATGCTAACGTTGATGTACAATTAATACTTGAAGCCGCCTATAAAGACGAGCACTTTGTGACTGTCCTTGGTGCAGGCATTGTGCCTGAAACGCGCAATGTTAAATCAAGCAACTTCTGTCAGATTGCCGCACAAAAAACAGTGGGTGGTAAGCTAGTGGTGACAGCTGTGATTGATAATTTGATTAAGGGTGCAGCAGGACAAGCAATACAAAACATGAACATTATGTTCGATATAGATGAAGGGCTGGGCCTAGAGCAAATCGGCTTACTGCCTTAAAGGAGATAAATATGAAAACAGCACAAGCTTTAGAAGAGGCTGATATTATTTTTAGCGACTCTGCTGCTAAAAAAGTAGCT
>JAPYQD010000230.1 GCA_029937335.1 Gammaproteobacteria bacterium | reverse complement strand
GCAACCACTTTTTGTACCGTATCATCTTCTAAACCGGTGTCTTGATAATTAGCCCATATCAATTTCAACACATCATCTAATGACTGAGTATCATCGCTACGGCTACGAATCTCAATATCAAGCACAAAGGCCAATAAAGCACCCTTAGTGTAATAACTCACAATCGCATTTGGTGCATTCTCATCTTGTTGATAAAACTTAGTCCAAGCATCAAAGCTAGACTCGGCCAATGATTGCTTATACCGACCTTGGCTCTTTTGTACTCTCGTTACCGTTTGCGCGAACAGGGTTAAATACTGCGCTGGTGATAACAGCTTAGTGCGTAACAATGACAGCTCATCATAATACGAAGTAAAACCCTCAAAAATCCATAACTGTTCGGTGTAATTCTCCCGCCCTAAGTTAAGCGCATGAAAACTCGCCGGCTTAATGGTTTTGATCCACCACGCATGGAAATACTCATGTGAACAAAGCGCTAAAAATCGCGTGTAATCAGGGTTAATTTCAGGCTTATCTTTGGTTGGAAGCTCTTTTCTGGAGCAAATCAAACTGCTAGATTTTTTGTGTTCTAAGCCACCATAAGCCTTGGTTCTTATTAGTGTTAAAAACAAGTACTGATCAAACGGCACATCGCCGCCAAAGAAATCTATATGGTGTTGGCAAATACGTATCAAATCAGCTCTTAATCGGGCGATGTCTGTTGTGTGTTGGCCAGTCAATGTCATGGCATGAGGTGTCTTATTAACCTCAAATTCAAAGCGAATGAAGTCAGCCATCTCTACCGGATGATCAATCAAGTCTTGATAATTATCAGCTTGGTAAACCTCGAAACCCTCGTCTTTTGATTCAAGCTTTAAAGTGGTGGCACAACTCCAATCACCTAACTTATTATTGCTTGTTGGATAATTAATAACCAGTTCACAGAGATTATCCTCAAAACCAACAGGCTTCAAAAACACACTACTGCCATTAAAAAAGGCGCGCTCATTACTTAGATAAGCACAACGTACCGACAAATCAAAAGCATAAAGCTCATATTGCAAGGTAATATTTGTATCGCAAGGCTGTGTGATCCAGTG
>JAPYQD010000059.1 GCA_029937335.1 Gammaproteobacteria bacterium | reverse complement strand
GAAGTCTATTTCAATGATATTTCTGAAGAAAATGAGCAGGCAACCATTGACTTTAGTCATGAATTCTTAGGAAATATTGCTAAGCAGTTCTAATAGAGCCTAAATGGCATTATTATCATCAGTTATTAATCAAATCATCCAGCAAGAAATCTTAACGGATGATTTGTCAGATGACGACTTAGCAGATTTTTGTCAAGCAGCTAACCTTGCCTATCGATCAGGCGATCCAATTATTAGTGATCAGGATTATGATTTCATCTATCTGCCCGCATTAAAACAAAGACTTCCAAAACACCCCTTATTTGAATCGATAGAACCAGAGGGCCAAAGTTTTTCTGAAGAAAAGGTACTCCTACCAGAGCCAATGCTTTCAACGGATAAAGCCTATTCTTGGGATGAAATTCGTAAATGGATCGAGCGATTAGAAAAATCTGCCACCGACATAGGTCTTGCCTATGTCGATATTCAAATAAAAGCCACACCCAAGTTAGATGGGTTTGCTGGCTTTGATGATGGTACTCGTTTGTATACGCGAGGAGATGGCAAGAAAGGCAGTGATATTAGCCGAGTTTTTGAGCGTGGATTGCAAGTGTACAACGATTCTGAGCGTGGTCAAGGTGCGGGTGAGATTGTGGTCAAAAAAAGTTACTTTAAGTCTCATCTATCAAACGATTTTGAATATCCACGTAATTTTCAAGCCAGTTTAATTAAAGAAAAAGCGTTAGATCAAAAAGCACAACAAGCTATTGCGGATAAGGCGGCACTCTTTGTGCCTTTTATGCAACTGCCTATTTGGTTAGGCGGTATTGATACGCTAAGCACTCAATTCGAAAAAATTGTAACTGATATATTGGCCACCGTTGATTTTGATGTGGATGGTGTGGTATTTGAAGTTACCAATAAAAGTCTAAAAACACAGATGGGCGCCAATCGTAAATTTCATCGCTGGCAAATCGCCTTTAAAGAGAATAAAGACAAAGCACAAGTTAAGGTTTTATCAGTTACCCCTCAAGTAGGGCGTACTGGTAAGATTACACCGGTAGCAGAATTAGAGCCAACATTACTCAGTGGTGCCACGATTGTGCGTGCGACAGGGCATCATTACGGTCTGGTTAAAGAACAAGGGTTAGGCACAGGCAGTATTATTGAGCTCACACGTTCAGGCTTGGTGATTCCTAAAATTAATCAAGTTTTAAAAGCAGCAGCAGTTGATATCCCTGAGCATTGCCCAAGTTGTGGCGAAAAACTACAGTGGGAGTCTGACTTCTTAATGTGTGTTAATCACGATATTTGTCCTGCGCAAGTGATTGGGAAAATGGAATATTTTTTTAAAATATTGGCCAACAATGACGGCTTTGGTATCGCCACTATTGAAAAACTCTACGAACATGGTATGCGTAAAATTTCACAAATTTACGCGTTAAGTGTTAATGATTTAAGCGCCATGGGCTTTGGTGAAAAAACCAGTGTCAATTTGGTTAATCAACTCAAACGATCAAGCAGTGAACAAATTGAAGATTGGCGTTTTCTAGCAGCTTTTGGTGTGGTGCGAATGGGGTTGGGTAATTGTGAAAACCTGCTTAAATCTTATCCATTAAATGCTATTTTTGGTTTAGATTTAGAGCAAATATCAGCCATTAATGGCTTTGCTGAGTTGACCGCTCAAATGATGGTTACTGGGCTTAGTGCTATTCGACCAGAGTTTGACTTACTGAATCAATACCGCTTTAATTTAGAGTTAACATCCTTGCAAAAAGATTTAGCAGAACTGACACATCATCTTAGTGGTAAAAAAATTATCTTTACTGGCAAGATGAGTGGCTCAAGAGAGGAGATGAAAAAACAGGCTAAATCAATTGGTATACAGGTGGTTAGCAGTGTTAGTGCTAAGACTGATTATTTAGTGATTGGTGAAAAAGTTGGGCAAAATAAAATTGAAAGTGCAAAAAAATTTGGCGTTGAGGTATTAAGTGAAAAGAATTATTTGGCAATGATTGAATGACAAGTTGCAAAAAATAGTTTACAATCAGAAAAAATCACCTAAAGCCCGGGTGGTTTTGGCACAGAAGCCTAGTAACAAATTCATTTTTAAAAGTGGTTTGCTGTTAGGCTTTTTTATTGAAAATTTTATAATGACAGCTAAGAGGTCAAAGTGCAAATTTCAGCATTAATCAATAAGCAAAAAGATTTTTTAAGTTATGAGCTCGAAGGCGGGTTTAGACAGCTTTCTGAGCAGTGCCTGAACTACATGGACAGCACCAGTAGCTTGAATAATTTAAATGATTTTTTGTTTGAACATATGCAGAAATGTAAATATGCAAATTTGACTTATGTGCTGAATCGTTCCGGCGTTCAGTTAAGTGCCAATGTAGATAAAGACAAAATCTTGATTGATTTCCAAGGTCAAGATTTATCAAATCGCCCATTTTTTAATTTTGTTCATCATGATCGGCCTTTTTATTTATCAGATGCTTATATTTCAAGCACAACCTTAAAGCCTTGTATTAGTGCCGTACACGCGATTTGCCATGGTGATAAGTTAATTGGTATGCTGGTTTTTGACCTTGATCTAGAAAAATTACCTTTATTAGAGCAAAAAATCGGTTCTGATGAGTTCCGTCAAATTAAAGGCGATCCCGAGATTCGATCAAATTTATTTAATCAAAATAGAGTGCAGTCCGCCATGGACCAGTCGATTGATACAGTGCACAATATTGCGACTGAACTGTTGTGTGAGCTGGGTGTGTTCCATCTTAAATTGCATTACGCTTCTTCTAGGGCGACTATTTGGACCTATGATGATCCGTATAATTACCGATTGCATATTTTGGATGAAATTATTAGTCCTAACATTTGCCTTTTGTACCCCAAGAAATCCTATCCGAAAGAGGCGAAAGTGTCACAAGAGCAGGTTAAGCAAGTGTTAAAGCATTTTCATACGATGCGTTTTATGGATGATAATTTGTATTTAAAAACAGGCAGTTTAAATATTATGAACGGCATGGTAGGGTTAAGTTTTTCCTGTGATGGTAATCATTACTTGCCAGTCACACAATTTTTAGAAAATTTTGAAAAAATTTATACTTAATGCTAATTTTATTTAACTAAATTTAAAAAAACACTTGCGGCTGAGTTTTTTTTTAGTTATAATTCAAAACAGTTATTTTTCCAAAGGCGGGAAATTAACAAAGAACATTGACGTTTATTTGAGTTTTCTTTTAGTAGAGAAGTCGAATAGACGTTTTTTTTTGCCAGCTTCAAAGAGGGGGTTGTGGCAATTTGGTATAGAAGCCAGTAGTTGAGATTGTCTGTTATTTGACAAGTGCGACTGCTGGCTTTTTTTGTTTAAAAAAAAGGAGAATTACATGAAAATGTTAACAGCAATTATTAAGCCTTTTAAGCTTGATGATGTAAGAGATGCTCTTTCTGAGATTGGTGTTTCAGGAATTACGGCAACAGAGGTAAAAGGTTTTGGTCGTCAAAAAGGCCATACAGAACTTTATCGTGGCGCAGAGTACACGATTGATTTTTTACCTAAAGTAAAATTAGAAATCGCTATTGCAGCAGACCAAGTAGATGCTGCGATCAGTGCGATCAGTGCCGCTGCTAAGTCTGATGATGAAGGCAAGATTGGCGATGGTAAGATTTTTGTTTCAAGCTTAGAAGAGGTGGTCCGTATTCGTACGGGTGAAACTGGCTCGGTAGCGTTATAAGGAGGAATGTATGGAAAATACAATTTTAGAAATGCAATTTGCCATAGACACTTTTTATTTTTTAATGATGGGTGCGTTGGTAATGTGGATGGCGGCAGGTTTCTCAATGTTGGAAGCTGGCCTTGTTAGAAGTAAGAACACAGCGGAGATTCTAACTAAGAATATCGGCTTGTTTGCGATTGCTTGTACGATGTATATGGTTTATGGTTACGACCTTATGTATGGTGGCGGTATTATGCTAGAAGGAATTAATGGTGCAGGAGAAACTTATTCAAGCGCAGCTGATTTCTTTTTCCAAGTAGTGTTTGTTGCAACAGCAATGTCAATTGTTTCTGGTGCAGTAGCTGAACGTATGAAGTTGTTCTCGTTCTTTGCTTTTGCGATTGTTTTCACGGGTGTTATTTACCCAATGGAAGGCGCATGGACATGGAATGGTGAAGCAGTATTTGGCTTATTCGTACTAGGTGACTTAGGTTTCTCTGACTTCGCTGGTTCAGGTATTGTACACATGGCTGGTGCAGCAGCAGCGTTAGCTGGTGTAATTGTTCTAGGTGCTCGTAAGGGTAAATACAACAAAGACGGCTCATCAAATGCGATTCCGGGTGCAAACATGCCATTAGCAACACTAGGTACATTCATCCTATGGATGGGTTGGTTTGGTTTTAATGGTGGTTCAGTATTAGCAATGGCTAGCAAAGAAAGCGCCAATGCAGTGGCAATGGTATTCTTAAATACCAATGCAGCAGCAGCTGGTGGTGTGATTGCGGCATTAATCTTAGTTAAACTACTATGGGGCAAGGCAGACTTAACAATGGCACTAAATGGTGCATTAGCAGGTCTGGTTGCAATTACTGCAGGTCCAGATACACCAACGGCTTTAGAGGCGACTCTAATCGGTGCTGTTGGTGGTATTCTAGTGGTATTCTCAATCAATATGTTAGATAAGACATTTAAGATTGATGATCCAGTAGGTGCAATCTCTGTACACGGTGTGGTTGGTTTATGGGGCTTATTAGCTGTGCCATTAACTAACTCAGGTGTATCGTTTAGCGGTCAATTGGCTGGCGCAGCAACCATCTTTGTATGGGTGTTTGGTACTTCGCTAGTTTTATGGTTAGTGCTAAAAGCCATTATGGGTATCCGAGTTACCGATGAAGAAGAAGCAGAAGGTGTGGATATTACAGAGTGTGGTTTGGAAGCTTACCCAGAGTTTACAAAATAAACCCTCAGAAAACTCATTAGAGTTTCAAGCCCCCTTTTAGGGGGCTTTTTTTTATCATTATTTTTATTATAAAACACAAAAAAATACACAATTACATAAGGAGAAAAACATGCAAGTACAAGACATCATGTCAACCAACGTTAAAACCGTTACTGCAGATCAACTGGT
>JAPYQD010000058.1 GCA_029937335.1 Gammaproteobacteria bacterium | reverse complement strand
AGCTTTTTCCTCGGCAATGCGCTTAGCTTCTAATGCTTTGGCCTCTGCTGCTGCTTTTTCTTTAGCAATTCTCTTGGCTTCTGCTTGTGCTGCTGCTGCTGCCTCTGCTTTGGCTTTTTCCTCAGCAATGCGCTTAGCTTCTAATGCTTTAGCCTCTGCTACTGCTTTATCTTTAGCCAGCTGTTCGGCCTCTGCTTTGGCTTTAGCTGCAGCAATTGCTTTTTCTTTGGCGATTCTTTGGGCTTCTATCTTGGCTTTAGCTGCTGCTTCTGCTCTGGCCTTTTCCTCAGCAATGCGTTTGCCTTCTAAGACTTTTTCCGCATCGGTAAGTTGTGGCAAAGAATCAGTACCTGTGGTGTTGATCTTGGTAAGGGTGGCGTTATCAAAAGCAAGGGTTAATCGATAATGAACAATGCTTCCTATGCCAGGAGTGGAATAGTTAATGTAATCCCACTGGTTGTTATGGAAAGGGTCAATCACACTAGGTGAGCCAATTAGGTCTTGCACTTGTGTTTTAGACATGCCGACTTTAAGCTGATTGATTTTAAAGCGCTCTAATACAGAACCTTGGTAAAGGTCAGACTTGTAAGGCGTGGGAATAATATCTGACATGCTAGGCAAGCTTGGTAAATCTGGTAGTTCTGGCATTGAAGGTGAACATGCAGATAAGAAGGGTAGTGAGAACACAATCAAAGTTAATTTATTCATTGGCTGGTTTTTTGATTTAAAATGATTAGAAGTTATTAAGCTGATTTTACATCAAGGATTTAGATATGGATGCTCAAGATTTAAAAAGTGCAGGCCTTAAAGTTACACTACCACGACTTAAAATTTTAGAAATTTTAGAAACCAGTGAAGACCACCACATGAGTGCTGAAGATATTTATCGTGCCTTAATTATGCAGGGTGAAGAGGTCGGTGTGGCAACGATTTACCGTGTACTTACCCAGTTTGAAGAATCTGGCATGGTTAATAAACTTAACTTTGATAACGGCCAATCAGTGTTTGAGTTATCCAATTCTGAGCATCACGATCATTTGGTTTGTGTCAAATGTGGCAAAATTGATGAGTTTGCAGACGATGTTATTGAACAACATCAGCACGACGTGGCTAAAAAATATGGCTATCAGTTAACGGATCATTGTTTGTATTTATACGGTCTGTGCAAAAATTGTCAGTAGTGCTGACTTTAATTTAGATGGAAGATTTTATTCTTAGAGCGGTCTTAGCGGCTATCGGTATTTCTATTATTGCCGGCTCACTCGGTTGCTTTGTGATTTGGAAACGCATGAGTTACTTTTCCGAGTCGATTTCGCACAGTGCATTATTAGGTGTGTCATTCGGTTTAGCCAGCGGGTTGGGTATTCATTTTGGCTTGATTATCGTAGGTGCAATTTTTGCCTTCTTGATTGTCACTTTACAAGAACGACAATTTTTATCGAATGATGCTATTTTAGGTATTTTTTCTCATATTGCACTTTCGCTAGGTATTGTTGTGCTTGCGTTAGTTGGTGGCGCCAATACGGATTATTTCTCATTACTGTTTGGCGATATTTTATCCATCACTCGGAATGACATTATTTGGGTGTATGCAGTATTAGCGGTTATTGTGGTGCTAATGTCTGTTTTCTGGCAACGTTTATTGTTGTTAACTTTAAATGAAGAATTGGCCAAAGCAGAAGGGCTTAAACACCTGTTTTATCAACTATTGTTTATGCTGATGATTGCATTGGCGGTATCAGTTTCGGTGCAAATTGTCGGCGTGTTGTTAATCACTTCGTTACTAATTATCCCACCTGCAATTGCCAGAGTGTTTGCACGCACACCTGGTCAAATGGTATTTCAGTCGATTTTTATTTCAATGGCAGCGGTTATTATCGGCTTGAGTGGATCCATGTATTACGATGTGGCCACAGGGCCTGCCATTGTTATTTCGCTAGGTATTTTATTTTTGTTTTCTCAGTTGATAGCACCTAAAGATTTAGGCTAGTGTGTCATTCAACTCTGTGAGTTGATTGGTTTGTTGCTCTACGACTAAAGGTTCAATAATCGATTCTAAATCACCTTCCATAATTTCAGCTAATTTGTATAGCGTTAAATTGATACGATGATCGGTAATGCGTCCTTGTGGATAGTTGTAGGTACGTATACGTTGTGAGCGATCACCACTTCCGATTAGTTCTTTACGCGTCGATGCTTGTTCTTTTTGTTGAACTTGTTGCTGCGCATCAAGAATTCTAGAGGCTAATACTGACATTGCTTGTGCTTTGTTTTTGTGTTGTGAGCGCCCATCTTGACACTCAACTACCGTGCCTGTTGGGATGTGAGTTACACGCACAGCAGAGTCAGTTTTATTCACGTGCTGACCACCAGCACCACTTGCCCTGAAGGTATCAACACGAACATCACTCATGTTAATATTAACTTCCTCAATATTTTCAACTTCAGCCATGATGGCCACTGTGCAAGCTGAAGTATGTACGCGACCTTGAGATTCGGTTTCTGGTACGCGTTGTACACGGTGCGCACCAGATTCAAATTTGAGTTTTGCATAAACGTTATCACCACTAATACGGGCAATAACTTCTTTAAAGCCGCCGTGATCACCAATGTTAGAGCTCATCACCTCTATTTGCCATTTTTGTTTTTCAACATAGCGAGAATACATTCTAAATAAGTCGCCTGAAAAGATTGATGCTTCGTCACCACCGGTACCTGCTCTGATCTCAATAATAATGTTGCGAGAATCATTTGGATCTTTAGGTAGTAGGGATTTTTTAAGTTCTAAATCGAGTTGTTCTAATTTGGCTTTGCCTTCTGATATTTCTTCT
Organism: Gammaproteobacteria bacterium; assembly: GCA_029937335.1. Taxonomy (GTDB): domain Bacteria; phylum Pseudomonadota; class Gammaproteobacteria; order PS1; family Pseudothioglobaceae; genus Thioglobus_C. The sequence goes on along the minus strand of JAPYQD010000058.1, from coordinate 2,382 downwards.
TTGGCCATGGCACGCATTTCATCATCGTCTTCTAACAGCATAATTTCAGCCGCCTCGATGTCTGATTGTGTGGCTAAGTATTGAGAAAATTGTTCGTTGATTGGCGTTAGTTGTGAATATTCAATAGACAGTTCACGGAATTTGTTTTGATCTGATGCCACTGCAGGGTCAGATAGCATCGCACCCACTTCTTCTAGACGCATGGATAGTTGTTCAAGCTTGGTCAGAATAGAGGTGTTCATGATTTTTTGGTTTTATTTTTAGGGATGCAGCCTTCACACTGATTGAGTTGCTCAGTGGAAACTTGTTTAATATTGCCAAAAGGCGTATGTAAAAGTTTATTGGTCAACTGATCTGCTAATTGATTAATAATTGCTGCCGAATCCCCACCATTTTTGAGTTTTTTGAGTGCTGCTTCAACTGCAACTTCTTTAATTTGATAGGCGTTTTGACGGTAAGCTTGCACAATCTGCTCGTTAGGTAATGTGGTCAGCCAGTCGTCAAATTTTTTATTTTGACCAATAATGATCTCTTCAGCCAGTATTTTTTCTCTTTGTCGAGAGTCGATGTTATCACTTACCACTTGTCGAAGATCATCCACCGTGTATAAAAACACGTCATCTAATTGGGCGACTTCAGGCTCAATATCTCTTGGAATAGCAATATCCAACATAAACATAGGCTTATGCTTGCGTAGTTTGAGAGCGGTTTCAACTAAGCCCTTGCCAATAATAGGCACAGAGGCGGCAGTAGAGGAAATAATAATATCCGCTTCGTGAAGTAAGCTAGAAAACTGCTTAAGGCTAACTGCTCTAGCACCGTAAAGTGAGGCGATTTTTTCTGCATTTTCAACCGTTCTATTGGCGACAATCATGTTGTTAACACCTTTTTGATTTAGGTGTTGTGCGCATAACTCGATCATTTCACCCGCGCCAATCAGCATCACTGTTTGTTCGGCCAAATCGGCAAAAATTTTCTCACTCAGCTTAACAGCGCAATAAGCCACAGAAACAGGGGAAGACCCAATTTCTGTATCCGTTCTAACCTTTTTAGCGGTTGAAAAAGCGTGTTGAAATAGTTTTTCTAGTAATTTATTGAGTGTGCTCGCCCCTTTGGCAGCGTGGTAAGCATCTTTGAGTTGACCTAAGATTTGTGGCTCACCTAAGACTAAAGAATCTAATCCGGTTGCCACATGGCAAATATGCTCAACGGCATCATCACCTTCAAAATAACTTAAATAAGGGTCGAGTTCTGAGCGCTTAATATGATGAGTGTTAGCTAAATACTCGCTGAGTATCTCCTGTGCGTTATCGGTACTGATAATGGCATAAACTTCCGAACGATTACAAGTAGAGAGAATGGCGCAAGCTTCAACACCATTGGTATTTTTAAATTGCTCTAATGCATTGTTTAGTTCGTTAGATGCAAACGCAACTTTCTCTCGCACTTCGACCGGCGCAAGTTGGTGGTTAACACTTAGAATTGCAATATGCGGCATAAAAGAATTAATAAACAAACTCAAACAAACGCTTGATTATACAATGAGAGCCATAGTCGATGTTAGAATGAACACCCTATGAAATGGATGGTAATATTATTATTTGGTTGGTTTTTGCAAGGCTGTACCACGCTTGAAAGCAAGCCTATAAAGCCCAGTCCATCGCTAGCAATCCCCGCACAGTGGCAAGCGCAGGGTAGAGCAGGCGTGTCAATGGATAATCGTAATCAAAACATTGGTTTTGTTATTAAGGCTAAAAATCAAGATTACACGCTCACACTCAGTGCTCCACTCGGGCTAGGGCAGACTAGTGTTAAATCAAATACTCAAGGCTTATGGGTGGATGGCAAGACAATTGAGTCTAATTTAAAACAATGGATGATTAGCGAATTTGGCTGGCATTTTCCAATTCAAAAGTTAGCACCTATTTTGTTTCAGCATAAACAATCTATCGATCATGAATGGCAGGTAAGTATCACCAGTTATCAGCAAATTAATGGGGTTAGTTACCCTAGAATTGTACGTCTTAATCATTTAATAAAAGCAATTAAAATCAAGCTATTGATTGGCGAGGTTAATGAGTTAAAATGATAGAAAATTTCTACAATCTCGTATGATAGAACAAGACTCTTTAGTAGGTGGACAAGCGCCACACAGTAGCCCTCTGGGAGGGCAAGACCAAGACAGCGAAGATATTGTCATGACGTCGGTACGTCCAGATTCCTTTAGTGAATACATTGGTCAAGATGACGTTAAATCGCAAATGGCATTATTTATTAAAGCCGCTAAAAAGCGTGGTGATGCATTAGACCATTCATTAATTTACGGTCCTCCTGGCTTGGGTAAGACCACCTTGGCTAACGTGATTTCTAATCAAATGGGCG
>JAPYQD010000229.1 GCA_029937335.1 Gammaproteobacteria bacterium | reverse complement strand
AGCGGTCTTATCATTCCTGATTCAGCCACTGAAAAACCTTCAAAAGGTGAAATCTTAGCAGCTGGTAATGGCAGAGTAAACGACAACGGTGATGTGTTTGCCTTAGACGTTAAAGTTGGTGACCAAGTATTATTTGGTCAGTATGCTGGTACTGAAATCAAAGTCGATGGTGAAACATTACTAGTCATGCGTGAAGACGATATTGTCGCAGTTGTTGAATAAAGGAGATTAATATGTCAGCAAAAGAAATTAAATTTGGCGCAGATGCCAGAAACCTAATGTTAGATGGCGTTAATATGCTTGCTAACGCTGTAAAAGTTACACTAGGCCCTAAGGGTAGAAACGTTGTTTTAAACAGATCATTTGGCGCACCAACCATTACTAAAGATGGTGTATCGGTTGCACAAGAAATTGAGCTTGAAGGTAGATTTGAAAATATGGGCGCACAAATGGTAAAAGAAGTTGCTTCTAAAACCAATGATGTTGCTGGTGATGGCACGACAACAGCCACCGTATTAGCACAAGCATTAGTTGCTGAAGGTGTTAAATCTGTTGCTGCAGGCATGAACCCGATGGATCTAAAGCGTGGCATTGACAAAGCCACAGAGGTGGCAGTAAAAGCATTGCGTGATTTGTCACAGCCTTGTGATGATACGAAAGCGATTGCTCAAGTAGGTACAATTTCAGCCAACTCAGACTCATCAGTGGGTGAAATTATTGCTGAAGCCATGGAAAAAGTGGGTAAAGCCGGTGTAATTACCGTTGAAGAAGGTTCTGGTTTTGACAACGAATTAGAAGTTGTTGAAGGTATGCAGTTTGAGCGTGGTTACTTATCACCTTACTTTGTTAACAACCAAGACACCATGAGTGCTATTTTAGAGATGCCTCATATTTTATTAAACGAATCAAAGATCTCAAACATTCGTGACTTACTACCCGCTTTAGAAATAGCTCAAAAATCAGGCAGACCGTTATTGATCATTGCCGAAGACATTGAGGGTGAAGCTTTAGCAACCTTAGTTGTTAATAATATGCGTGGTATTGTGAAAGTCGCAGCGGTTAAATCACCAGGTTTTGGTGATCGTCGCAAGGCTATTTTACAAGAC
>JAPYQD010000228.1 GCA_029937335.1 Gammaproteobacteria bacterium | reverse complement strand
GGGTTTGGTTCTTTCGAATTTTTCTTTTGACATTTTATTACTCCTTACTACTTTAAATTATTTGTTTAACTTTTCGATAACATCATCGGCAACATTTTTAGGTGCTGCTGTGTACCTTGAGAATTCCATTGAATAACTTGCACGACCTTGAGTCGCAGAACGAAGATCATTTGCATAACCAAACATTTCAGCTAATGGAACATCTGCTTTTAACTGTTTGCCATTAGGAAGATCTTCCATCGCACCTACTAGGCCACGACGTCTGTTTAAATCACCCATAACATCACCCATGTACTCCTCAGGTGTAACAATCTCAACTGCCATCATTGGCTCAAGTAATACTGGGTTAGCCATTCTTACACCTTCTGATAAACACTTACTCGCAGCAATCTTAAACGCCATTTCATTCGAGTCAACATCATGGTAAGAACCATCATAAACCGTTACTTTAATATCTACAAGTGGGAACCCAGCCAATACGCCGTTTTCCATTTGCTCTTGAACACCTTTGTTTACAGCAGGGATGTATTCCTTAGGAATAACACCACCTTTAATTTCGTCAACAAACTCATAACCTGCACCAGCTTCTTGAGGCTCAATACGTAAATGCACATGACCATACTGACCACGACCACCCGATTGCTTAGCAAACTTATGTTGATGTTCAACTAAAGTTGTAATGGCTTCACGGTAAGATACCTGTGGTGCGCCAACATTACATTCAACATCAAATTCACGGCGCATACGATCAACAATAATATCTAAGTGAAGCTCGCCCATACCAGCAATAATAGTTTGTCCAGACTCTTCATCAGAAGACACACGGAATGAAGGATCTTCAGCAGCTAACTTACCTAAAGCAATACCCATTTTTTCTTGGTCAACTTTGGTCTTTGGCTCTACTGCTAATGCGATTACCGGCTCAGGGAATTCCATTCTTTCTAGAACAATCTTCTCTTTAAGGTCACATAAAGTGTCACCCGTTGTTACGTCTTTAAGGCCAATCGCTGCAGCAATATCACCTGCACGTACTTCTTTAATTTCATCACGATCATTTGAGTGCATTTGCACCATACGACCAATACGCTCTTTCTTGCCTTTAGATGA
>JAPYQD010000057.1 GCA_029937335.1 Gammaproteobacteria bacterium | reverse complement strand
CTCAAGAAAGACTTAATACACTTAATATCAACAATGCTCAACTTGAAGTGGGTGATGCCTCTAAAGGTTGGAATTCAAATGACTTCTTTGACGTGGTGATTGTTGGCGCCGCAGTACCAAAAATTACAGGTCGTTATTTTCACCTACTCAATGTAGGTGGCCGCATTTTTGTAGTGGAAGGACAAGGCAATGCCATGCGTGCAAAACTCATTACCCGTATTAGTGAGCACAAATGGGAAACACAATCCTTATTTGAGACCCACTTAGATACCATGCAAGGCTTAGAAAGTACTAAAACTTTTGAATTTTAAAAAAATAAATGAAGCATTTTTATAATTTTGTTTTAAAAAAATCTAGCAGTAGTGCGGTTCTATTGCTACTAGTTGCTGGTTTTTTTATTGCCCAGATTCCTGATTTTCAACTAGATGCTTCTTCAGATTCATTAGTACTAGAAGGGGATGACAATCTTCGTTATTACCAAAGCATTAAAAAAGATTATGGCTCTGACGACTTTTTAGTTATTAGTTATCAAGTCGAGGGCAATCTTTTAGATCCTGCACAACTCAAACATCTGGCTAATTTTAGAAAAGACCTACAAGCTATCGATGAAATCAAATCAGTTACCACGATTTTAGATGTGCCATTATTTCGCTCACCGCCACTTTCGTTAGCAGATTTGGGTGGTGATGGTGTTAGTATAGACAATGGTAATGCCGACCTTGCACTGGCCAACAAAGAATTTAAAGCCTCGCCCTTGTATGGTGATAACTTAGTCAGTAAAGACGGAAAGACCACTGCTATTTTGATATCACTCAAAGGTAACGAACGCTTTGAAGAAAGGCGTCAAACCCGTGATTCAATGCGTCTTAAAAGAGCAGCTAACGAGCTTTCTAAAGAAGCATTGAACAAGCTAAAAAGCATTGAAAAACAAGTACTTAAAGATGCAACGACGCAAAGTGACTTACAAGCCAAAACCATTGCGACTATACGTACTACGATTGACAAATATCGAGATAAAGCTAGCTTATTCTTAGGCGGCTTACCGATGATCACCACCGATATTGTTGGCTATATCAGCAGTGATTTAATTGTCTTTAGCTTAGCCGTTATTGGTCTAATGACGTTAATTCTAGCGCTAATTTTTAAAGGTGTTCGCTGGGTATTGATGCCAATCGGTATTAGTATTACCGGCGCATTAACAATGACTGGTGTTTTAGCCTTCTTAGGCTGGAAAGTAACAGTGATATCGAGCAACTTCTTTTCATTATTATTGGTTATGACGCTCTCGGTCACCATTCATTTGGTGGTGCGCTATCGAGAACTGGCACAAAATGATCCAGATCTTGAATACCAACAACTGATTCAAAACACTTTGGAGCAAATGCTTAAGCCTTGCTTGTTCACAACACTCACCACCATTGCTGCTTTTGGCTCATTACTGATTAGCGGTATTAGGCCCGTGATTGATTTTGGTTGGATGATGTCCATTGGTGTTACCATTGCTTTAGTGCTCTCATTTTTAGCTTTCCCAATTATCATGAGCTTCTTGCCAAAAGCCAAGGTTCCAAAATTCAAAACTGAGTTGGGTGTAACCCATGGTTTGGCTAAGTTCACTGAAAAATTTGGTAACCACTTATTGGTAGTGCTAGTGTTATTTATTGGTGCAGCCGGTATTGGCATTAACAAACTCAGCGTGGAAAATCGCTTTATCGATTATTTCAAAGAAAGTACTGAGATCAACCAAGGTCTAACCTTAATTGACAAAAAATTGGGCGGCACCATTCCGTTAGAAATTATATTTGACGACTTGGCTGAAGATTATTGGTATGACGAAGACCTACGCGCTGATGTCCACAAAATTCATACTTATTTAGATAACCTAGACGAAACCGGAAAAGTACTCTCAATTGATACACTAATGCAGATACTGACAGAGGTAAATGACGGTCAGGCGCTCAATGGATTTTTCTTAAATATTGTTAGAGGGCAAATCCCTGACAGTGCTAGAGCGCATGTATTAGACCCTTATATCAATGAAGATAACGGCCAGTTGCGCATGGTAATTCGCATTCGTGAAACCAACAAAGAGCTCAAACGTGGCGAGCTCATTAATAAGATTGAACAACATATTTCGAAAGAGCTTGGCTTTAGAGAGGGTAGCTTCCATACGACCGGCATGTTAGTGCTATATAACAATATGTTGCAAAGCTTATTTGAGTCACAAATCAAAACCATTACAGTGGTCTTTGCGATGATTTTCATCATGTTTTTATTTGTCTTTAAGTCGGTGAGCTTGTCTATTTTGGCATTGATTCCTAATACCTTGCCATCGCTCTTCATTCTTGGCATTATGGGGTTGATGAACATTCCACTAGACCTGATGACCATTACTATTTCTGCCATTGCCATCGGTATTGGCGTGGATAATGCCATTCACTATATTCACCGATTTAAGGCCGAATTCCAAAAAGACCAAGACTACATGGCCACCATGTATCGCTCCCATGCTAGCATTGGTTTGGCAATGTTTTATACTTCAATCACCGTGACCCTAGGTTTCTTAATTTTAGCGCTGTCTAATTTTATTCCGAGCATCTATTTTGGTGTCTTTACTGCCATTGCAATGCTTAGCGCCTTATTGGCTAACTTAACGTTACTACCAAAGTTAATTCTCATGGTGAAGCCAAAGATCTAGACATCGGCACTAACGTTTAATCATGTCAACACAACACCACTTCGATGTTCTTATTATTGGCACTGGTAGTGCTGGGCTAATGAGTGCCTTGCAATTATCAGACGATCTATCTATTGCGCTGATTGCCAAAGATAAAATCCTTGAAGGTAGCTCATACTATGCACAAGGTGGTATATCCGCAGTGCTAGATAATCAAGATAATTTTGAATCACACATTGCTGATACCCTATCAACCGGTGTAGATTTAGGCGACGAAGCCGCTGTGCGTTTTATGGTTGAGCAAGCGCCATCTGCTATCGAATCTTTAGAACAAGCCGGGGTTGTTTTTACTCAACAACAAGGTCAATATCACTTAACCACTGAAGGTGGCCATAGCAATCGACGTGTTGCCCATGTTGCAGATAAAACTGGGCAATCTATTCAAACTAATTTACTCGATAGCGCCAAATCGAAAAAAAATATCACCCTATTTGAAAATTTTATTGCCATTGATTTACTCACACAAAATCAGCATTGTTATGGCGCCTACATTCTAAATAAATCAAATAATGAGATTGAAAGCTTTATCGCTCACAAAACCATTATTGCTACCGGCGGTGCTTCAAAATCCTATCTTTACACCTCTAATCCAGATACTTCAACTGGCGATGGTATTGCTATGGCTTATCGGGGTGGTTGTCATATTGCAAATATGGAATTTACCCAATTCCACCCCACTTGTCTTTACCATCCACATGCTAAATCATTTTTGATTTCTGAAGCGTTGCGTGGCGAAGGGGCTAAACTTATTTTGCCAACAGGTGCAACGTTCATGCATAAATATGATGAACGTGGTGAGCTTGCGCCACGTGATATTGTTGCTAGAGCCATTGATTCGGAAATGAAAACTCATGGTTTTGACTGTGTGTACTTAGATATTTCATTCAAAGATAAAGACTGGATTGAATCACACTTCCCAACCATTAATAAAAAATGCGCCTCTTTTGGTATTGATATTTCACAAGATCCGATTCCGGTCGTACCAGCCGCCCATTACACCTGTGGTGGCATTCAAACAGATATCAACGCACACAGCAATATTAACAATCTATACGCTATTGGCGAGGTTGCCCATGTTGGTGTACACGGCGCTAACCGTATGGCCAGCAATTCATTATTAGAATGTATTGTGTTTGCCAAAGCCTGTGCCAAGCATATTAATCAGCAAGCTTTAAAACCACAACATTTAGATTTTGACAACTGGGATGCATCTAGAGTAAGCCTATCCAAAGAAAAAGTAATGGTCACCCACCTATGGGATGAAATCAGACGCATCATGTGGAATTTTGTTGGTATCGTGCGTAGCAACAAACGCCTACATTCTGCGCAAATGCGCCTTGCACAAATTCAAAATGAAGTCGATGAATACTATCGCCTTTATCTAATTTCAAGTGACTTAATCGAGCTGAGAAATCTAGTTACTACTGCTCAATTGATTGTTAAATCTGCCATTTTAAGAAAAGAAAGTCGTGGCCTACATTACAATGAAGATTATCCTCAGACATCCAATAAAGCGAAAGACACTATAATAGAGTTATGATTCTACCCATTCTTCACTATCCTGACTCACGCTTACGCACCGTCGCAAAACCGGTTAAGGCCGTAGATGACACCGTTAAAATGCTGGTGAAAAACATGTTTGAAACTATGTACGCTGAAGAGGGTATCGGTTTAGCTGCCACCCAGATAAATCAGCACTTACAAATAGTGGTAATGGACGTACCAGACTCGCAAGATGATTATGAATTACTACTGAAAGATAGAAAAAATCACTCAGATAAAAAAACCAACATACAACACCATCCTCTGTGTTTTATTAACCCGAAGATTACAACAACAAGTGGTCATGAAAAAAACGTTGAAGGGTGCTTGTCAGTGCCTGATTTTCAGGCACAAGTTGAACGCTCTAGCCAAATTACAATTGAAGCATTAAACGAACAAGGTGAGTCGTTTACATTGCACGCAAGTAACTTGCTTGCTGTCTGTATTCAACATGAGTTAGACCATTTAAAAGGAATTTTATTTGTTGATTATTTATCCAAACTCAAGCAAAAGCGTCTACTCGAAAAAACCAAAAAAGCAATTAAAGGTTAATCTGTGCCTATCCAAATTGGTGATTACCAATTAAAATCCCAAGTACTACTTGCCCCAATGGCGGGCACTAGCGACAAACCCTTTAGAACCATTTGTCGTGCACAAGGCGCAGCACTCACCACCTCGGAAATGGTGGTTATTCAACACCATCTACTCAATACCAACAAATCTAAACATCGTCTTGATTTCACTGGTGAACCTTCACCCATCAGTATTCAAATTGCCGGATCCCAAGCCGATGAATTAGCCTATTCAGCACAACAAGCGTTGACTTTTGGTGCTGATATTATTGATATCAATATGGGCTGCCCAGCCAAAAAAGTGTGCAACAAAGCCGCAGGATCTGCACTCATGCAAGACGAATCCTTGGTTAAAGATATCTTGACTGCTGTGGTGAGTGCAGTTGATATTCCGGTGACTTTAAAAATGCGCACCGGTT
>JAPYQD010000227.1 GCA_029937335.1 Gammaproteobacteria bacterium | reverse complement strand
TTCATACTTACAATCGCCATGCGATAAGAGCAAGCTTCTGGTGGAAGATAAAAATCGGCTATTTCTGGGAATTGCTGTTGTAGTAGTGGTACAAATACTTCGTTGAGTGCTACGCCTAATACTGCAGGCTCGTCAATCGGTTTACCCGTATAGGTAGAATGATAAATTGGATTTTTTCTATGGGTTATTCTCTCAACAGTAAAGACAGGAAAGCTTTCTACCTCATTGTAATAACCGGTGTGATCTCCAAATGGACCTTCATCTGCCATCTCACCCGGATTAAGCACCCCTTCTAGAATAATTTCTGCATTTTCTGGTACTTGTAAGTCATTACCTATGCACGAGCAAACTTTAGTCTTCTTGCCACGCAGTAAGCCTGCAAAGGCGTACTCACTCAAACTATCAGGAATTGGGGTAACGGCAGCTAATGTGGTGGCTGGATCAGCGCCTAGGGCTACTGCGATTGGGAAGGGTTTGCCCGGGTTTTTTTCACACCAATCTTTAAAATCAAGCGCACCACCACGGTGTGATAGCCAGCGCATGATTAGCTTATTTTTACCGATCACTTGTTGACGATAAATGCCTAAATTTTGGCGTTTTTTGAGCGGGCCTTTGGTGATGGTTAATCCCCAGGTTACGAGTGGGGCGGCGTCTTTTGGCCAGCAAGTTTGAATGGGTAATTTGGATAAATCAACGGCATCGCCTTCAATAACCACTTCTTGGCACTGACCTTTTTTAACCGATTTAACCGGCATGTTGAGCACTTGTTTGAGTACCGGTAGTTTTTGAATGGCATCTTTAAAGCCTTTAGGTGGCTCAGGTTGTTTGAGCTCGGCCAATAGTTTGCCTAATTCTCGCAAGGCGGCTAAATCTTCTTGTCCCATGGCCATGGCCACACGTCGTGTCGTACCAAACAAATTGGCAAGTACTGGTATATCCGAGCCTTTAACATTTTCAAATAGTAATGCTGGGCCTTGCTTACCTAAGGTTCGACGACAAATTTCTGTAATTTCTAAATTGGCATCAACCAATGTAGAGATGCGCTTGAGTTCGCCTTGTTTTTCTAATTCGGTGATAAATTCACGTAAGTCTTGATATTGCATATTATTTAAAGTAAG
>JAPYQD010000226.1 GCA_029937335.1 Gammaproteobacteria bacterium | reverse complement strand
GCCAATGCACCTATGTATCCAATTAATCCAGACATAATCTAAAAATAAACAACATGCCCTATTTTTACATAATTTAGCTTATTCAATCAGCATTCAATCCACTTTGGTATTGACTTCTTTTTAATAAATATTTTCTTAATGCGCTTGAGCAACTGATTTTCTCGTTTAAGATTGAATTTCACCTTTGGCAATATCACCTGGTGCAATTGCTCAATCTCATCCAAACTCGTATCAATATAACTAATATACGGCGTAATGTGAAAACCCTTAAGGCCAATAGACTCTACAAATTCAATGTTTTTCTTATTGTCATCCACTAGCAAATCACCATTACTATAGCGAATATCCTTTGGCAAGGATTTACCCCAAGTTGCTTCAGGGTCGTAATCGTCTCGATACACCGCATCCATAAAATACTCACTCAAGCCAAGTCTATCAATAATTGATTCAGCCCTATTTTTAGTACTAGCCGTCCATATACTCATCTCAACGTTATTCACCTTTAATGAATCAAGCAATTCAAACATTCCAGGACGTACGCTCTCGCCTTTCTCACAAATCAGCGTGTTGTCTAGATCAAACACCACTTTTTTAACTCCATCACCAGACTCATCTTTTACTTTAAAGTTGTCCAGTTTTTCAAAATCACACTCATCGGCAATGCGCTTAGCCTCATCATCGTACAGATAACTAGATTTAGGACTAATCCCCACCCTGCCCAAATCAAGCCGATCTGCATCCCAACAAGTATTAATGGTAATGCATTCTGGGCGCGTGCCATGCGTATGTCCCTTGCAAGCGTCTGTTAGCTGTTTAAACTGCACATCGTTAAGTGCAATACTATCTCGGTTCCTCATGGCAAATGTAGCCGCTCTAGGGCCGTGGCCTTTATCACGCCCTTCGTTCTCACGCATGCAATCATGGAAATACGCAAAATAAGACAATACCGCCTTATCAGCGCCATTAAAGTTAGCAAGATAGTGTCCGTTACGTTCAACAGTCCGCCAGTGCTTCAATCCATGAGTTGGACTAGTGATAAAGCCAGATTCTTCTCGTAATAGATACAACACTTCCTGGTTGATCACTTAACAATCCTCAGCTTTCCTTGATGTGCTTTTTTAACCACA
>JAPYQD010000056.1 GCA_029937335.1 Gammaproteobacteria bacterium | reverse complement strand
TTCTTACTACAAGGCAGTGGTAGGCGTCGTTGGCATATTAGCAGCAAAAATTGTGAATTAGATAATTATCTGAATGAAGTGCCACTTAGAATCATGAATGTCTTTGAGACCGAGCAAGTGTGGGACGTAGAGCCAGGAGATGTGCTTTATATACCGCCAAAAGTGGCGCATCATGGAGTCAGTTTAGATGATGAATGCACCACTTTATCGTTTGGTTATCGCGCTTATTCAGCCGAAGAATTATATGAATCGATCGATCAGAAATCTAAGAATAAAAATCAATACTATCAAGACCCTGTTTGGCATAGCCAAAATACACCAGCATTGATACCTAGCTCAGCTATTAATCAAGCACAAAAAATACTTAGTATTAATGCAGAAGAATTTGCTTGCTTTGTGACCCGATTAGATATGCTAGATGTACAATTATTACAGCACTTTGAAGTTGATGAATTTGATAAAAACGCACACTATCAATTACACCCTAGTTGTAACATTGCCTATCTTTTAGGGGGTGAAACACTTAAAGTGTTTATTAATGGTGAGCAGTTTGACACGCAAGCATTTAATACAAAATCTTTAATCCGTTTTTGCAATCAGCGAAGTCTTGATGCTACTCAATATCCAGAATTAACAACCCATCTGTTTAGGAAAAATTTAGTCGTCATAATTGATTGATTTTAGGGATAATAACTCTCGTTTTATGACTTAAATTTCTGCCTTAAGTTTTATCTCAAACGTATTTTGCAATAGTCAAAATGTGTTTCAAATAAAGCTTATCCAATTCAAATCATGGAACGTCTTTTATAAACCTACAATAGTCAAAACTTACTACGTGAAGAGTTGCCTATTTATCTTACGGAGGATTTTTCATGGAAATGAATATCGTTACAAAAAGCTTTGCCATGGGCAAACACACAATCACTTTAGAAACTGGTCGTATCGCCAGACAAGCACACGGAGCTGTACTAGCAAGTATGGATGACACACAAGTATTGGTGACTGTGGTTGCCTCTAAAGAAACACAGCCTGGTCAAGACTTCTTTCCACTATCAGTAGACTATGTTGAAAAAACTTACGCTGCTGGTAAGATCCCTGGTGGATTTTTAAAGCGTGAAGCAAGAGCGACTGAGAAAGAAACCCTGACATGTCGTTTAATTGACCGCCCTATTCGACCTTTGTTTCCTGCTGGTTTCGTTAATGAAGTACAAGTTATCATTACCGTAATTTCAGCTAATTCTGAAGTCGACCCAGATATGATTGCAATGCTAGGTGTATCAGCAGCACTTTCAATCTCTGGTATTCCTTTTAATGGCCCTATTGGTGGCGCCAGAGTAGGCTACACAGAAGGTCAATACACACTTAATCCAACCTACTCTGAACTAAAAAATTCAGATTTAGATATGGTCGTTGCCGGTACAGACGAGGCAGTATTAATGGTTGAATCAGAAGCATCTGAATTATCTGAAGATGTTATGTTGGGTGCGGTAATGTACGCACATGAACAATTCCAAGTAGCGATCACTAACATTGCTGAGTTTGCTACCGAAGTTGGCACTGAGCAATGGGATTGGCAAGCGCCAGCAACGAATGAAGCTTTATTGGGTGACATTCAGTCACAATTCGGTGCACAAATTAATGATGCTTACCAAATCAAAGAAAAGATGAATCGCTACGCTAAAGTAGGTGAAATTAAAACTGCTGCACTTGAAGCGTTAGTCAGTGATGATGAAGATGGTCATTCAGCTGAAGAAGTCTCTAAATACTTTAAGAAAGTTGAAAAATCAACGGTACGTGAGCGCATTTTAAGCAACGAGCCACGTATTGATGGCCGTGACAATAACACAGTACGTGAATTAAAAATTGAAACCGGTGTGTTGGAAAACACGCATGGCTCTGCACTATTTACTCGTGGTGAAACGCAAGCATTAGTGGTAACAACACTAGGCTCTAAGCGTGAAGCGCAGTTAATTGAAAAATTAGAATCTTCTGAACGTCAAAATGACTACTTCTTATTACATTACAACTTCCCACCATACTCTGTAGGTGAAACAGGTCGTATGGGTGGTGCAGGTCGTCGTGAAATTGGCCATGGTCGTTTAGCACGTCGTGGTATTGCCGCCTGTCTTCCAACAATTGAAGAGTTTCCATATACGGTTCGTGTGGTTTCTGAAATTACAGAATCTAACGGCTCTTCATCAATGGCTAGTGTGTGTGGTTCGTCACTATCATTAATGGATGCTGGCGTACCAATCAAGGCGCCGATTGCTGGTATTGCCATGGGCTTAGTTAAAGAAGGCGATAGGTTTACCGTATTAACTGATATCTTAGGTGATGAAGATCATCTAGGCGATATGGACTTTAAAGTAGCAGGTACTTCTCGTGGCGTTAACGCTTTACAAATGGATATCAAGATTCAGGGCATTACCAGAGAGATTATGGAAATCGCATTAAAACAAGCAAAAGAAGCAAGACTCAATATCTTGGGTCAAATGAACCAAGTTATTTGCGAGACAAACACTTCAAGCAAAAATGCACCTAAAACAGCCGTTATCAAAATTAACACAGACAAAATCCGTGATCTAATTGGTAAAGGTGGAGAGACCATTAAAGGCATTATTTCAACTTCTGGTGCTAATGTTGATGTTGATGATAAGGGCAATGTTAATATTTTTGCTGGCAATCAAGAAGCTTTTGATAAAGCCGTACAAATGGTTAAAGAAATTACTGCTTCACCTGAAGTGGATAAAGTCTACGCAGGTACAGTGATGAAAATTGTTGAGTTTGGCGCCTTTGTTAACATCATGCCTAATCAAGATGGCTTGTTACATATTTCTGAAATCGCTCACGAGCGTGTTGAAAAAGTAGAAGATCACTTAAAAGAAGGTGATGAAATCGAGGTTAAAGTATTAGGTTTGGACAGAGGCCGTATCAAGTTATCTCGTAAAGCACTTTTAGATAAATAATCATCTGATTAATACTCTAAACTAAAGCCACCTTAACGGTGGCTTTTTTGTTTTATCTATCGAGGAACTTCTTATTTAATCTTCTAATTATGCCAATCTACTTAGTCTTTCTATCCGTTGTTGCCATTTGGTCAACCACACCACTTGCCATCGTGTGGTCAACACTAGGCTCAGATTTTAATTTTGCTGTTGCCTCTAGAATGCTAATTGGGCTAATGATTTGTTTGTTACTATTGTGGATTAAAAAACAAAAATTAAACACCAGTAAACTTGCCATCAATAATTATTTTTACGCAGGAATGGGCATCTTTACCACCATGAGCTTGGTGTACTATTCATCGCAAACAGTTCCTTCAGGTATTATTTCTATTGTGTTTGGACTAACCCCTATTATTACTGGCATATTTGCTTTACTACTACTCAAAGAGTCTTTCTTTAAATTTCATAAAATAGCAGGATTATTACTGGGTTTAATTGGACTGATTGTTATCTTTAAGCAAACATTAAGTATTTCAACTGAAATGATAACGGGCCTGTTAGCTGTTACTTTTGCAATGGCTTTTCAAGCCTTCATATCAGTTAAACTTAAACAAGTTAACGCTTCTATTTCTGCACTAGAAACCACCACTGGCGCACTTATTGTCAGTGTGCCATTGTTTATTTTAAGCTGGGCTTTGACCGAAGGCGTTATCCCAACGACAACATTTAAAGCCGCCTTATCTATTGGTTATTTAGCACTATTCGGCTCGGTGATTGGCTTTATGTCGTACTACTATTTAATTCGACATACCAGTGTAAGGGTGGTGGGCATTGTGCCACTCATTACGCCGATATTTGCATTACTACTAGGTGCAAACCTTAATAATGAAACCCTAACAAGCACCCAACTAAGCGGTATCATTCTTGTACTAATCGGATTGAGTTATTACGAATATGGTGGTAAATTTACAAAGGATAAAGTATGAGTGAAAAACTAATCGAGCTAGAAGAAAAATTTGCCTTTCTTGATCACACAATCGAAGAGCTTAACAAAGTTGTCTTTCGTCAAATGCAAAAAATTGATGAATTAGAAGAAATGATCAAACATTTATCAGGAAAAATAGATCAGCTTAAAGATAACTCAGAATCTGGCGCCCAGATAACCAATGATCGACCGCCACATTATTAGCGGTATTACCTTCTATCTAAAACAGGGGATTCAAACTTTAGCCCTTCCCAACCATAAGTCATAAAATTACGAATATTTCCATGAGAATCACTCTCAGGTGTATTCAGTACATCTTGGTAATATTGACCAAAACAATGTAGTGTCTCTAGTTGTGAGAGCTGATGAATGGCAGCAAAACAAAATAACTTAGCACTACCTTGGTTTTCATCGGCAGTATTTTCAACTTCACCATTGGTAAATGATGCTGGCGTGTAGTTGTAATCATCGTCAATCAGTGCAATTAAGTCCTCAAACTTCATTCTCGCACCTGATCTTAGTGTTTCTAAATATTCTTCTTGTGTCATTGTCATTCTTTCCCCCTATTTAAGAATTATCCCTACACCGTCATTGGGTTTGGCTTATCTATATTTATACCGTATTTTTCAATCGCTTGTGCAACAACTGATCCGTCCATCTCACCTTCGTCAACCAAAGCTTTAAGAGCGGCAACAGTCACGTAATTTGCATCAACTTCAAAGAAGTCCCTAAGTGCCTCACGTGAATCAGAACGACCAAAGCCATCCGTGCCTAATACTTCATAGCGACCTGGAATGTACTTACGCACTTGCTCAGCATAGTTACGCATGTAGTCAGTGGTTGCAATCACTGGACCTTTAGCGCCTGCTAAACATTGAGTAATATAAGGAATTTTTGGCTCGTCTGTACTAAAACGATTAACTCGATCGATTGCTTGTGCTTCGCGCGTAAGTTCATTAAAACTGGTCACTGACCAAATATTAGATTTAACCCCCCAGTCATCTGCAAGCATTTGTGCGGCTTTTTCAACTTCTCTTAAAATCGTACCACAACCCATTAACTGCACTTGCTTGTCACCAGTACCCACTTCTTTCAATGGATAAATGCCTTTAATAATTCCCTCTTCCGTGCCTGCTGGCATTTCAGGGTGTGTGTAGAGCTCATTCATGGTGGTAATGTAATAGAAAATATTTTCATGTTTTTCATACATTCTAAATAAACCACTACGAATAATAACGGCTAATTCGTAAGCATAAGTCGGATCGTAAGAAACACAGTTTGGAATGGTATTAGCCACCAAATGTGAATCACCATCTTGATGCTGCAAACCTTCACCATTTAAGGTGGTTCGTCCTGCTGTACCACCGATCAAGAAGCCTTTAGCCTGCATATCACCTGCTGCCCAAGCCAAATCACCCACACGTTGGAAACCAAACTTAGAATAATAAATGTAGA
>JAPYQD010000055.1 GCA_029937335.1 Gammaproteobacteria bacterium | reverse complement strand
TTTTAAAAGCCAAGCTTCATCGAGTTACCACTACTGCTAGTGAGTTGGATTATGAAGGCTCGTGCGAGATTGATGGTGTATTGTTAGATGCTGCTGGTATTGGTTCTTTTGAACAAATCCAAATTTATAACATTAATAATGGTAATCGCTTTACCACCTATGCTATTCGTGGCAAGGACAACTCTGGTGTTATCTCTGTAAACGGTGCAGCCGCACATAAGGCCGATGTTGGCGATTTATTAATTATTGCTGTCTATGCGCAGTATGATGAACAAGAGCTTAAAAATTACGCGCCAAAGCTATGCTATGTGGATGACAGTAATACGTTAGTTAGAACAGATTCTAAGATTCGCTAAGTTGTCCATTTTCTAGGACTAAGATTCTCTGCATTTTTTGAGCAATCTTTTTATCGTGTGTCACTATAACCAATGCAGAGTTTTGCGCTTGATTGAGTTCGATCATAAGCCCAAGAACGTCGGCCGCATTTTTAGCGTCTAAATTACCTGTTGGCTCGTCAGCTAGCAAACAGCTTGGTTGAGTGATTAAGGCACGCGCAATGGCAACACGTTGGCGCTCACCCCCTGATAGTTCTGCAGGTCGATGGTCAAGCCTGCCCTTTAAGCCAACCTCTGAAAGCAATTCCTTGGCTGATGTTAAAGCAGTTTGTTTATCATCGCCACGAATCAACAACGGCATTGCTACATTGTCTAAGGCGCTAAAGTCTTTTAATAAGTGATGAAATTGGTAAACAAAACCTAAGTGTTGAGCGCGAAGCTCGGTAATTTTATCTTCATTTAATTGCCCGAGATTAACACCATTTAAGTGCACTTCCCCCTTACTAGGCTGACTCATTCCACCTAATAAATTGAGTAAGGTTGACTTGCCACAGCCTGATTGCCCTAGAATGGCAATTGACTCACCTGAACTGATGCTTAGATTGAGCGCTTCAAGTACAGGTGTTTTGGCTTTGCCACTGTTGTAGTGGTAGCTTACTTGCCGGCATTCAATTAAATTATTCATGGTTTAACACCTTAGCAATTTCAACTTTTCCGGCACGCTTTGCTGGATAGATTGCAGCTAAAATAACCAAAATAAAGGCGCCAACTGCTACCTTAATCACATCACTTAAATGAATCTCAGAAGGGAAGCGGTTAATATAAAAAACATCCTTAGGGAAAAATTGAAAACCCAATAGTGATTCGATACCACTCACCACAGACTCAATATTGAGCGATAGTAAAATTCCTAAAATAACACCCAAGGTAATACCGACAATGCCAATGGTAATGCCTTGGTAAAAGAACAGTTTGACAATGCGTTTGGGTGTCATGCCAATGGTTTTAAGGATGGCAATATCTGCTTTTTTATCGGTGACTACCATGACCATCATTGAGACAATGTTAAAAGCAGCAACTGCAATAATGAGCGATAAAATAATGCCAATCATTTGTTTTTCGAGATTCAGTGCTTTGATAAAATTGGCTTTTTTCTGCATCCAGTCTGTACCGTAATAGCGATCATTACCCAGTTTTTTAACAACTTGGTTGGTGATTCTTCTGGCCTCGAATAAGTCATCTACTTTGAGTCTAATGCCAGAAACCAAGCCTTTCATGCTGTACAACTTTTGAGCTTGGTTAAGGTGAATAAAGGCTAGATTATTATCATATTCATTAATACCAGCATCAAAGATACCACTCAAGGTAAAGCGTTTAAACCTAGGCTGTATACCAATAATGCTATTTGAAATCTCAGGTGTGAGCAAGGTTATCTTATCGCCAACACTAACGCCGAGTTGCAGGGCCAAGCCAGAACCAATTAAGATATTAGCACCCGCTAAATCAGCATTACCACTTTTAATATTGTCGAGCAAGATCGAGGTATTTTTTTCTAAATGAGGTTCAACGCCTCGTACGCTAACACCTTGAGATCTGCCATTAATACTTAGTAGACCATAGCGTT
Source organism: Gammaproteobacteria bacterium (assembly GCA_029937335.1). GTDB lineage: Bacteria > Pseudomonadota > Gammaproteobacteria > PS1 > Pseudothioglobaceae > Thioglobus_C. Next base: position 3,440 of record JAPYQD010000055.1, on the reverse strand, counting down.
CAATATAAGGCGATGATTCAAGCACATGCGGATTTTGGTTGATAGACAGCCTAAGTGTTTGCCAATCAGTTAACGTGCCGCCATATTCGCTAATGGTTGAGTGTGAAATGGCACTTAACACCCTATCTCTAAGCTCCTTATGAAAGCCATTCATGACTGATAATACGGTGATAAGTGTCATCACACTTAGAATTAACCCAACCATGGAGACGCCAGAAATAAAAGAAACAAAGCCTTTTTTACGATTGGAACGCAAATATTGGTTAGAAATACTAAATTCAACACTCATAGTGCTGATATTTTGTCATAATTAGCGCTTTAAAAGTAAAAACCGAGAATATGTCGAATAAGACAATAAGGGTAAGCAATTCAAGCATTAAATCATGGATCTAAACAATCGAGGGCTTGTTAATTATTTACTGTTGCCAGTCTCAGGTATTTTTTATCTTTTATCCCGTATTAGAAAATTCTTTTACCAAGCAAAATTACTAACCACTTACAATTTTAATGTAGACGTGGTTGTGGTCGGCAACATCACCGTTGGCGGTAGTGGAAAAACCCCTGTCGTTATTGCGTTGGTGAATTATTTTAAGCAGCAAGGGAAGCGAGTCGGCGTGGTTTCCCGTGGTTATGGCGGCACACATCAGCAAGGTAGTTTATTGGTTGACCAAAATACAGAAGCCAGTATTTCAGGTGATGAGCCGTCACTAATTGCTACACAAACCCAAGTACCGGTAATGGTGAACAAGGATCGTGTTCAAGCGGTTAAAGATTTAATTATTGATCATAATGTCGATCTTATTATTAGTGATGATGGTCTGCAACACTATGCCATGGGTAGGCAGATTGAAATTGCTGTAGTCGATGGTAAACGACGTTTTGGCAATGGTTTTTTCTTGCCAGCTGGCCCACTTAGAGAGTCAGAATCAAGGTTGAAAACCGTTGATTTTATTATTAACAATGGTGCAGAGCATGTGGGCGAAATCACTTCAACATTAAAAGCCTTAATGTTCGTCAATGTAGCCACTAATGAAGAGCAACCACTAGACTTTTTTAATCAAAAGACTTGTCATGCAGTGGCAGGCATTGGCTATCCACAACGGTTTTTTGACACTTTGACACAATTGGATATTAAGGTAGAGACACATGCCTTTGCTGATCATCATGCCTTTACTCAGACAGATCTTGCTTTTGATGACCGTTATCCTATTCTTATGACCGCCAAGGATTGTGTAAAATGTAGGGAGTTCGCAACAGATCAAATGTGGTACTTGCATGTTGAAGCTGAATTAAGCGACGATTTTTTGACTGAATTAACAAATAAATTATGATTGATGAAGCCTTACTCAAATTGCTAGTTTGCCCACAAAGCAAAGCACCACTCAAACAAGTGGGCGATGAACTGATTTGTGAAGTTAGCGGTTTGGCTTATCCTATTAATGATGGTATTCCTGTTTTACTGATTGAAGAGGCACGAAAAATAAGCTGATGGATTTTTCCGTTATCATTCCTGCACGCTATGCATCCACTCGCTTGAACGCAAAATTATTGCAAGATATTCACGGCAAGCCATTGATTCAACATACCTATGAAAATGCCATTAAGAGTGGTGCTTCAAGCGTGATTATTGCCACAGATGACACACGTATTGAAACTATTGCGAATGATTTTGGTGCCACCACATGCATGACGGGTGATCAGCATACGTCAGGCACTTCACGCATTGCAGAGGTGTTGGATAAAATGTCGATTAACGATGATGAAATTATTGTTAACGTTCAGGGTGATGAGCCAATGTTGGGTGCCAGCGTAATTGAACAAGTCGCTAATAATTTAGCCAAGAGCGAGATGAAAATGGCGACTTTGTGTGAAAACGTGATTGATAGAAATCAATATCTAGATCCAAACTGCGTCAAGGTCGTATTTGATAAATTTGGTAAAGCGCTGTATTTTTCACGTTCACCCATTCCTGCCTTTAGAGAAGAAGCTGATTTTGATAAATCAATATGCTTTAAACATATTGGTATTTATGCCTATCGATCAGGCTTTATCAAGCAGTATTTAACCATGGATAGCTCAGCCTACGAACAAGTAGAAAAGTTAGAGCAACTCACTGTACTGAATGAAGGCTTTGATATCCATGTAGCGCCAGCTTGTGAAGCAACAGGATTTGGTGTGGACACTATTGAAGATTTGGCTAAAGTAAGAGAGGCTTTACAGTGATTATTGACGGTAAAGAAATTGCAAAAAAATTAAGAAGCAGTATTTCCAAACAAGTGGCTAAGCTTGATCGCAAGCCTGGCTTGGCGGTTATTTTGGTAGGCGATGACCCAGCTTCAGCAGTGTATGTGCGTAATAAAGACAACGCTTGTAAGGAAGTTGGTTTCTATTCTGAGAAAATTAATAAATTGGCAGATATTACCCAAGCAGCATTATTGGCTGAAGTTGAACGTCTTAACAAAGATGACAAAATTGACGGTATTTTGGTGCAGTTGCCATTGCCGAGTCATTTAGATGCTAATCAGGTGATTGAGGCGATTAATCCTAACAAGGACGTTGATGGCTTCCACAGTGAGAATGTTGGCAAACTGATGCAAAATAAGCCGCATTTACGCCCCTGTACACCCAAAGGGGTGATGACAATGTTAGCAACCATCGGTGCTGATCTAGTGAGCAAGAATTGTGTGGTAGTAGGCGCATCAAATATTGTTGGTCGTCCAATGGCAATGGAGCTTTTAAATGCACGTGCAACCGTCACTATTTGTAACAGCAAAACCCAAGATTTATCCAGCAAGATTAAACAAGCCGATGTTGTAGTAGTGGCGGTTGGCAAACCAAAAATGATCAAAGGTGATTGGATTAAAGACGGTGCTATCGTCATTGATGTTGGTATTAACCGCCTAGACGATGGTAGTTTGTCTGGTGACGTAGATTTTGATTCAGCGCAAGATAAAGCCGCATGGATTACACCCGTGCCGGGTGGTGTTGGGCCAATGACCATTGCCACTTTATTAGAAAATACATTAACCGCCTATATGGCAAGAGAGGAAAAATGAAAATCTTAATTAAAGCAATGAGAGAAGGGTTGGGTCGATTGATTGTATTAATTGATTGGGTTTTTTCTCCTAAAAAAATCAAGCGCAGCGAATCGGAACAAGCTGAAGTTAAAAAGCAAGTTGAATCCTTGAAGTTATATCAATTTTACGCTTGCCCATTCTGCATTAAAACGCGCCGCACCATTAAGCGTCTTAACTTACCAATGGAAACGCGTAATGCTCAAACCGGCCAGTTCCGTGCTGAACTATTAGCAGGTGGTGGCGAGGTTAAAGTGCCTTGTTTGAGAGTCAAAGAGGGTGGTGATATTACATGGATGTACGAATCATCTGACATTATGGCTTATTTGGATAAGCGTTTTGGCTAGTGATTTATATTGAAGGTGG
>JAPYQD010000225.1 GCA_029937335.1 Gammaproteobacteria bacterium | reverse complement strand
AATCGTGCCAGTGGTTTTTTGCTTGAAACCCTGTTAAAAAAAGTCTAAATCTTGTTGACATAGGCGCCCCTTACACAGTATAATTTGCCCCTTTATTGCCCTCGAAAAAACAGTGGGTGATTAAACTTTAAATAATTTAAGAGAATTTCGGAGAAATTGTATTTATGTCAACAGTTAACCAATTGGTACGCAAACCACGCAAGAAAAAGGTTGTTAAAAGTGGTGTACCAGCACTAGACAGCTGCCCACAAAAACGTGGCGTTTGTACTCGTGTATATACAACCACACCTAAAAAGCCTAACTCAGCATTGCGTAAAGTTGCTCGTGTCAGACTAACCAACGCAGCTGAAGTAACTACCTACATTGGTGGTGAAGGCCACAATCTACAAGAGCACTCGGTCATTTTGATTCGTGGTGGTCGTGTTAAAGATTTACCCGGTGTTCGTTACCATACAGTTCGTGGTGCGTTAGACACGGTTGGTGTTGATGGCAGAATGCAAGGTCGTTCTAAGTATGGTACTAAGAAGCCTAAGAAATAACAACAATTTAAAATAAGAGAAACACTATGAGAAGAAGATCCGCCCCTAAAAGAGAAATCCTACCAGACCCGAAGTTTGGTGATTTAGTATTGGCTAAGTTTGTAAACATCTTAATGTTAGATGGTAAAAAATCTGTAGCTGAGAAGATCGTTTATGATGCGTTAGATACAATTGAAGCGAAAGGTAATGCTGAGCCAATTGAAGTATTCAAACAAGCCCTAGAAAATATTGGACCAATGGTTGAGATTAAGTCTCGCCGTGTTGGTGGTTCAACATACCAAGTTCCAATCGAAGTAAGAGCTGAGCGTAAGATTGCGCTAGCCATGCGTTGGATTATTGAAGCATCACGTAAGCGTGGTGAAAAAGGTATGAAGCTTAGACTAGCAGGCGAAGTATTAGACGCGGTACAAAACCGTGGTACTGCATTTAAGAAGAAAGAAGACACTCATAGAATGGCTGAAGCAAACAAAGCGTTTGCTCACTTCCGCTGGTAATCGAACACATAGATTTAAGGATTTAAGAAAATGGCAAGAAATCACCCACTTAGTCGCTACCGCAATGTTGGCGTTATGGCACACATTGATGCTGGTAAGACAAC
>JAPYQD010000054.1 GCA_029937335.1 Gammaproteobacteria bacterium | reverse complement strand
TTTTGGTCGAAAGAAGACTACCAAGTAGGTACCAGCCCAAAAAGTTTTGATAAGCAAATTGTGCGCGACTATTTAGAAACACTAGACTGGAACAAAGCCCCGCCCGCACCAACACTGCCCGAGCACATCGTTCAAAAAACGGCCGATAAATACTTGGAAGTACAAACCCTACTAACCCAAACTTAATCTCATGCAGCTAAGCGGACTCATTAGCAAAATGCATACCAGCCTGAGCATGGGTACAGCACAATACCAATTGCCAATTGGTGATAAGTTGCTCAATATGAATGACTTGATTGGTGAAACCATACAATTAGAGTTTAACGGCCAAATCAACTGTGCGAACTGTGGCAAGACCACCAACAAAAGTTATTCCCAAGGTTATTGCTACCCCTGTTGTCAAAAATTGGCCCGTTGTGATTTGTGCATCATGAAACCAGAAACCTGTCATCATCACCTGGGCACTTGTCGTGAGCCAAGTTGGGGGCTGGATAATTGCTTTACTACTCACGTAATTTATTTGGCTAATTCATCCGGCGTTAAGGTTGGTATTACGCGAAAGTCTAACATCCCAAATCGATGGATTGACCAAGGTGCCGTCAGTGCGTTACCCATACTAGAAGTAGACACTCGCCTTAAATCTGGGATGATAGAGGTTGCCCTAAAAGACTTTGTGAACGACAAAACCAATTGGCGAAAAATGCTTAAAAATGAAATAGAAGTGATTGACCTCAAACAGGTACGCGACGAGTTACTACCAAAAGTTCAATTATTAGCTAATGAATTGGGTGCAAAAACGCTCAATAACGAGACTTTAGAAATTAATTACCCTGTGGTAGAATACCCAAGCAAAATTAGCTCACTAAATTTTGATAAAACGCCACTTATTTCAGGGTTGTTAAAAGGCATTAAGGGGCAGTATTTAATTTTGGATGTGGGCGTACTCAATATTAGGAAATTTGGCTCTTACAACATAACATTAACTTATTAAGGAAAAAACACTATGGCGGAACTCATTATTGAAGAATTGGCATTAGGCGAAGGTACGGCGTGCAAGGCTAGCGATCATGTTTCTATGCACTACACCGGCTGGCTAACCAACGGCAAAAAATTTGACTCCAGTGTTGATCGCAATGCTCCGTTTGATTTTCAACTGGGCGTTGGTCAGGTTATTCCTGGCTGGGATCAGGGTGTTGATGGTATGCAAGTGGGTGGCAAACGTAAACTAACCATTCCATCAAAATTGGCTTACGGTGAAATGGGTGCGGGCAATGTTATCCCGCCAAGTGCAACCCTTGTTTTTGAAGTAGAATTACTAGCAATTAAATAAATGAACGAAGATTTTCCCCGAATTAAACGCTTACCCGCTTACGTTTTTGCCGTTACTAACGAGATAAAAGCAGAGGCGCGTGCGCGTGGCGAAGATATTATTGACTTTGGTATGGGCAATCCTGACCAGCCAACACCAGACCACATTGTCGAAAAATTGGTAGAGGCAGCACGCCGTAAAGACACACATCGCTACTCAACTTCTCGTGGCATTCCACGCCTTAGACGCGCAATTACCAGTTGGTATAAAAATCGTTTTGACGTTGATCTAGACCCAGAAACTGAAGCGATTGTTACCATTGGATCAAAAGAGGGGTTGGCTAACTTAGCACAAGCTGTTGTAGGCAATGGAGACACTGTATTAGTGCCCAACCCCGCCTACCCAATTCACCCATATGGGTTTGTTATTGCTGGCGCAGATATTCAACACGTGCCTTGTGGCCCTGATGATGATTTTTTTGCAGAGCTTGAACGCTCAATTAAAAACACCTTTCCTAAGCCTAAAATGTTGGTGCTTAATTACCCGTCTAACCCCACCACTGAATGTGTCGAATTAGAGTTTTTTGAACGCGTTATCAAAATCGCCAAAGAGCATGAGATTTGGGTAATTCAAGATCTAGCCTATGCTGATATTGTTTTTGATGGCTATGTAGCACCCAGTATTTTGCAAGTTGAGGGCGCAAAAGACATTGCGGTTGAATTCTTCTCTTTGTCAAAAAGTTACAATATGCCAGGTTGGCGTGTGGGCTTTATGGTTGGCAACCCACTGCTTGTTGCCGCTCTGGCAAAAATTAAATCCTATCTCGATTATGGTATGTTTACCCCAATCCAGGTAGCCGCCATTGAAGCGTTGGAAGGCGACCAAAGCTGTGTTAAAGAGATTTCAAACATGTATCAAGATCGTCGAGACGTCTTGTGTGAGGGGCTACAATCCATTGGTTGGGATGTTACCCCGCCCAAAGCCACCATGTTTGTTTGGGCTAAAATCCCTGAATTTTATCAAGAAATGGGTTCGTTAGAATTCACCAAGAAGCTACTCAAGATAGCAAAAGTAGGTGTTTCGCCTGGCGTTGGTTTTGGTGATTATGGTGATAATTACGTGCGTTTTAGTCTTATTGAAAACGAACACCGTACTCGTCAAGCGGTGCGCGGTATTCGCGAAATGTTTAAACAAGATGGGTTGCTGTGAAGCTATCAGCCGAACAATTTAAACAATCAAAAAACAAGCGCTTAACGCTATTAGGCATGTCAGGCGTTGGTAAAACACACCTGTCAAAATTACTTAGCAATGAAGATAAGTGGTACCATTATTCAGGCGATTATCGTATCGGTGCCGAATACCTTAATCAGGCAATTCTTGATAACATTAAATACAACATCAGACAGGATGATTGGTTGGGTGGCTTATTAGACAACCAGTCTATTAGTATTGAAAATCACATCACCTCTGATAACTTGTCATCAGTTTCTGCTTTTTTGGGCAAAGTTGGCAACCCCGAGCAAGGTGGTTTGCCGATTGATGAGTTTACTCGCCGTCAAGCCCTGCACCGAGAGGCTGAAGTTAACACCATGCTGGATGTACCTCAGTTTATTAAAAAATCAGCTCAACAAGGATTTAACCACTTTATCAATGATGCTGGCGGTAGTTTATGCGAGCTCGACGATGACAACGTCTACCAAACCCTTGCTGAACACACGCTAATACTCTATATACGAGCCAGCAAGGTCAACAAATCAGCATTGATTGAGCGTGCACAAACACACCCTAAACCCTTGTATTACCAAGCGAATTTCTTAAAAGAACAGCTGGCTGTTTATCTAACTGAAAACAACCTAACTTACGTAGCACAAATTAACCCTGATGCTTTTGTTGGCTGGATTTTTCCACAACTGCTTGCGCACAGAGTGCCAAAATATGAAGCCATTGCACAAAAGTACGGCTATACCATTGATAGTGAAGACCTGTATCAATGCAAAAATGCAAACGAAGTGTATGAACTCATCAATGGAGCGTTAGATTAATGCCACTCATTGCTCATTCTGGCTTACCTTCATTCACACGCCTACAGCAAGAAGGGGAAACCATCTTGTCTAAAGATCGCGCCAACCACCAAACTATTCGCGAGCTGCATATTGGCCTGTTGAACATGATGCCAGACGCAGCACTTGAGGCCACCGAAAGGCAATTTTTCCGCCTCGTTGGGCACTCAAATCAGATTGCGCAATTCTACTTACACCCGTTTACGCTTTCCTCGATCAAACGTGGCGATAAAGCCCAAGCTCATGTTGATCAACATTATCAAAGTTTTGACGACATCAAAGCGCAAGGCTTAGACGCGCTTATTATTACAGGCGCTCACATTGAAGCCGCTGACTTACAAAAAGCGCCTTTTTATGAGCAACTCAAAGAGGTAATTGAGTGGTCATATGATAATATTACTTCGACTTTATGCTCTTGCTTAGCCACCCACGCGGTGCTAGAATTTCGTTATGGACAAAAAAGACAAGCCATTGGCGAAAAATGTTGGGGTGTGTTTCCACACCAAGTGCTTGATCGCCAACACCCGCTCATGAGCGGCGTCAACACTTGTTTTGATGTACCGCATTCCCGTTTTAATGAAATTTCCAAAGCACAATTTGAAAAAGCGGGCGTTAAGATATTGGTCGACAGCGAAGTTGGTGCACACTTGTGCGTCAGTGAAGACTTGCTTAGAATTGTATTTTTCCAAGGGCATCCAGAATACGACACCATTAGCCTGCTAAAAGAATACAAACGTGAAGTAATTTCATTTTTAGATAAAGATAGAAAAGACTATCCGTCTTTTCCAAGCAATTATTTAAGTCCACAAAATAAAGCCATCTTAAACGAGTTTAAAACCAAATTACTCAGTGGTGAATTCAGTATAGGCGACTTCCCTGAAGCACTGATCAGCCAAACTTTAGGTAATACTTGGCATGACGCTACCAGCGGTATCATCAACAACTGGATCGGCTGTGTTTATCAAGTCACTCACGAAGACATTAATAAACCATTTATGGATGGCATTAACCCGAACGACCCGCTCAACTTAAAATAATGAGCTCAATTTCAAAACCACTATTACAGTGGTTTGATCAGCATGGGCGGCACTCCTTGCCCTGGCAAGCGAATTACAGCACTGGCGATTTACAGCAGTCCTCTGGAAGGAGTCCTCAGGGAGGACAGGGCAATCCGGCTAATATTTACCATGTTTGGCTTAGTGAAATTATGTTGCAACAAACGCAAGTCAGCACAGTGATCGATTATTTTAATAATTTTATTCACCACTTTCCAAGCTTGACGGCATTAGCTGATGCTAGTGAAGACAATGTTTTAGCGCAATGGGCTGGGCTGGGTTATTATGCTAGAGCGCGTAATCTACATAAAAGCGCAAAAATTATTATGCAGGATTATCAGGGGGTGTTTCCCGATAACATTGAACAAGTTGTGGCCTTGCCAGGCATTGGAGAATCAACGGCAGGTGCTATTTTATCCATTAGCCACAATCAAAATCATGCCATATTAGATGGCAACGTAAAGCGCGTATTGTCTCGATACCACCAAGTAAAAGGCCATTATGGTCAAGCTCAAACACTCAAACAGCTTTGGGTGCTAGCCAAACAACACACACCCAACACGCGTAATAATGATTACACTCAGGCCATTATGGATCTTGGTGCAACGCTGTGTACTCGCTCTAATCCAGACTGTGGCCGGTGCCCGGTTCAACAGGGGTGTCAGGCTTATCAACATAATACACAGGCTGAATACCCAAACCCTAAGCCAAAGAAAAATAAACCTAGCCGCTCAATTGCAATGCTAATTTATCAAAACAAACAGGGTCAGATCTATCTAGAAAAAAGGCCGTCCAAAGGTATTTGGGGTGGGCTATGGAGTTTTGTAGAATGTAAAGACAGTTCTCAAGATATTATGCGCACTATTCAACAGTTTGATGCAAGTGCTCACATCAATAAAATGCTTAAACCCATCAAGCATAGCTTTACTCACTACCATTTAATCATCAATCCTATTATTGTTGACTGCTTAGAACAAACCCACGGGTTTCAATCAATTAATCAACTAAAAGTCGGGGTGCCGACACCTGTGAATAAAATCTTGGCACAATTAGATTAAAATAGCCGTTATGCAACTTATTCGTGGCTTACACAATTTAAAAAATCATGCTGGTAGTGTTGTCACCATTGGCAACTTTGACGG
>JAPYQD010000053.1 GCA_029937335.1 Gammaproteobacteria bacterium | reverse complement strand
CACTTTAACGCAGATAACCATTTCGGTTTTGAAGGCGTTGCTTGGTACTGGCATTTTGTAGACGTGGTTTGGTTAGGTTTATTCGTTTTTGTTTACTGGCTATAATAGCTAGACATAACAATAAAAAGGCCCCTTTATCGGGGTCTTTTTTTCACAAGTAAAAAATCAGGAGTTGTTTATGACCCAAGTTGTTATTGTTTTAATTATTATTGCCATCTTAGTGGCGCTAGGTTTTGGCTTGATTGGTATGGTCAAAGGCGGTAAAGAAGGCTCTGATAAGATGTTTAAGTCATTAGTGACACGCGTCTCTTTATCGGTGTTTTTATTTTTACTAGTGCTGTTTTCTGGCTACATGGGCTGGATTAAGCCAAACGCAGTGATGATCGATGCGCCTGTGACTCAAGCGCCTACGGTACAAACACCCGTACAAAAATGATCAAACGTAGTTTCATCTTACCAGGGGTTTTAATCTCTTTAACAGTTTGGGGTTTGTTGTCATTAGGATTTTGGCAGCTTGACCGCGCAGATGAAAAACGCGCCATTGAAAGCGCCATCGTTGTAGCCCAATCAAACCCCGCTCAGCTGGTGGGAGAGGATGAAATTCTTGCTAAAGAGCACTACCGTGTGTTGCTGAATGGTTATTTTGATACGAATAAGCAGTTTATTTATGACAATCAGATTGTTAAAGGCAATGCGGGTTACTACGTTTTAACCCCATTTGTGCTCAATGAAAAAACAGCGATTTTGGTTAATCGTGGGTTTGTACCTTGGTATGGAAAACGTGGTGAGCTTGCTGATATTGAAATAGACAGTCAGCCAGGCACCATTGAAGTCGGCTTGATTAAGCCCAAGCAACGTATTGAACTAAAACAACAAGCGCTTAGTGCAACATTTCCAATACTCATTCAGTCGTTAGATCTTGATCAGCTCTCGCAATTATCCAATTATCAAATCATTCCAATGCTGGCTCAGCTTGACATTAAATCCAGCAAGGGATTTTTTAGGCAATGGAAGCCATTTTATGGCAGTGTTGATAAGCATTTAGGTTATGCACTACAATGGTTTTTAATGGCTTTAGTGCTTAGCATTATCGCTATTAGGCTGCTAATTAAAAATAGTGGAAATTGATCTATATCAATAATCCATTATTGACTTGACGGTATCATCTAGTCTATGTAGAATTACCATTTATTTTAAAAATCCCATTGAAGATAAGGGTATTAGTGAATCGAGGAGAGGGTTAATGAACTTAGTAGAGAGATATGATTTAAAGGTGGTGAAGTATTTCATTGTCATGGCCTCAATTTATTTGGTCGTCGGCACCTCAATTGGTGTTTATATCGCCTCAGAACTGGCCTGGCCTTTTTTAAACGACCTTGGTACCGATTTACCTTATTTCCAATTCGGCCGTCTCAGACCACTACATACCAACGCAGTGATTTTCGCTTTTGGTGGTTCGGCCTTAATGGCTTCGGCCTTCTACATTGTCCAGCGCACCAATCAAACCAAACTCTGGTCTAATAAAATGGCGTGGTTTACCTTTTGGTCGTGGAATTTGGTCATACTTTTAGCGGTAATAACCCTGCCTTTAGGCTTAACCCAATCTAAAGAATACGCAGAGTTAGAGTGGCCAATTGATATTCTCCTAACTGTTTCCTGGGCAAGTTATATGTATAACTTTATCATGACCATTCACATTCGTAATCGTGACAAGGTGCCGCACGTCTATGTGGCTAACTGGTTCTTTATGGGCATGATGGTGATGGTGACTTACCTTCACGTGATTAACAATCTTTCTATTCCGGTAGACTGGTTTAAATCTTATTCAATCTATTCCGGTGTACAAGATGCAATGATTCAATGGTGGTGGGGTCATAATGCGGTTGGCTTCTTCCTCACAGCGGGTTTCTTAGGCATGATGTACTACTTTGTGCCAAAACAAGCAGAGCGTCCAATTTATTCTTACCGCCTGTCAGTGATTCATTTTTGGGCGCTGATGTTTGGTTACGTATGGTTAGGTGCTCACCATCTTCAATACACAGCACTGCCAGATTGGGCGGGTTCATTAGGTGTAACCATTTCGTTAGCCATGATCATTCCATCATGGGGTGGTGCGATTAACGGTATCTTAACGCTTTCAGGTGCATGGGAGCGCTTACGTGAAGACTACATCTTACGCTTTTTGATTATGTCATTGGCCTTCTATGCCATGAGTACTTTTGAAGGTCCAGTGATGGCAGCGAAAACGGTTAACGCCCTATCACACTACACAGACTGGACTATTGGCCACGTACACTCAGGTGCACTCGGTTGGAATATTATGGTGGCCTCGGGTGCGCTATATCACATGGTTGAGAAAATATTCAATGTTCGATTGTCACAAAAGTTATTAGGTATTCACTTCTGGGTGCATACCATTGGCACAGTGACTTACATTGTAGCAATGTGGGTGTCAGGCATTATGCAAGGCCTTATGTGGCGTGCTTATGATGAGTACGGTACGTTGGCTTACACTTTTGCCGAATCAGTATCAGCCATGCATCCTTACTATGCAATGCGAGCAGCAGGCGGTGCGCTAGTGGTGTTAGGTGCAATCACCATGTTGATTAATATTATTATTACCATTCGTAAGTCGGTTCGAGAGCAGGCTTCTGCTCAAACGGCAACGGCATAAAGGGAGGATATTATTATGTCAAATAAAAACGGAAAAGAAAGCTTACAAGTAAAAGCCGAAAAGAATATTTTCGCAATGTACCTACTGATGGCATTTGCAGTATCGTTGGCCGGTATTGTAGAAATTGTGCCTTTGTTTACCAATCCTGATGCGGTTAAGGATGAGGTAGTAATGCCAGACGGTTCAACTAAAAGCTTGTTATGGCAACGTGCAGAAGGTCAAAAACTAGCAGATTGGAAGCTAGGTGATGGTGTACGTCCTAATACAGCATTAGAAGTGGCTGGTCGCGACATTTATCAGCGTGAAGGTTGTTACCTGTGTCACTCACAAATGATCCGACCATTTAGAGATGAAAATGAACGTTATGGTCATTTTTCTTTAGCAGTTGAATCAAAATATGATCACCCATTCCAATGGGGTTCTAAACGCACAGGTCCTGATTTAGCACGTGTTGGTGGTAAGTATTCAGACGAGTGGCATATCTTGCATATGCGCCATCCACAAGCATTAGTGCCAGAATCGGTGATGCCGAAATATCGTTTTTTAGATAGTGCAACGGTTGATGGTGAAAGTATTCAAGCGCACATGAGAGGTCTAAGAAAGGTGGGTGTGCCTTATACAGATGGTGATATTGCTGAAGCCGCAGACTTGCTAAAAGGTAAGACTGAAATGGATGCCATGGTAGCGTATTTGCAATCACTGGGCAATATGATTAAATTCGAAGATGGCGTGGTTTACCGCGAATAAATGACACTGGTTGATAAAATTGGTGCCGTGACAGCACTCATCTTATTTGTTTTAATGGTGAGCGCTTATTTTTATGCTTTTAGGCCTAAAAATAAAAAAAAGTTTGAAGAATTAAATAACTTTGTCAATAAAGAACAATAGCGAGGAGAGTAACAATGGGCGAACATAAAAATCCATATCCAGGCGAAAACAATACTGGCCATTTTTGGGATGATGATAACGATATTAGAGAGTTAAACAATCGTCCGCCAAGATGGTACATGTGGGCACTTTATTTAGGCATCATTGCTATTCCTATTTATTCATTTTATTACCCGACCATCCCTTGGTTTGGTGAGCACACCAAAGGTACGGCAGGCTGGACACAGATTGTTGAATATAAAGAAGGCGTTAAGCAGCTTGAAGATTATCGACAATCTAAGTTTGCTGACATAGAAAAAACCATTGCCGATCCTAAAACTTCATTAGAAGACATCGTTCGTGACGATGAGCTTAGAAACTACTCTATTAAAACCGCCAAAGTATTGTTTGGTGATAACTGTGCGGCGTGTCATGGCGCAGGTGGCCAAGGTAATGACGGCTTCCCAGTATTGGCAGATGATGATTGGCTGTATGGCGGTACATTGGCGCAAATTAGCACTTCCATTACCAATGGCCGTAAGGGTAATATGCCGGCGCGTATGATGGGTATTTCGGATGCAGACGCAGACACACTGGCAACCTTCTTAGTTGAAACTGGTAAAGGTGCGGCTGGCAAACCAAACCCTGCTTCTAAATCGCTTTACATGACCAAAGGTTGTATCGGTTGTCATGGGCCAACTATGAAAGGTAATGTGTTTATGGGTAGTGCTAACTTAAGTGACGGCATTTATCGTTTTAAAGCTGACGACCAGAAAGCGTCGGTTATCCGCACTATCTTACATGGTGTAAATCAAGGTCATAAGCCACTCACACAAGATGCTGTTATGCCGTCTTTTGGCGCATCGAAAGTGATCGATAAAACTCAAATTAAAAAGCTAGCTGTGTATGTGCATCAGTTGGGCGGTGGCGTTGCGGTGAAGCCAAAGCCTAAACCGAAAAAAGTAGTCGCTAGCGCTGCTGCACCTACTGCTAAAGCAGGTAGAGGCGGTAAAGAGCTCTATGCAAAATGTCAAGGTTGTCATAACGTTGGCGTAGGCGGCGCCCCTAAGTATGGCGATAAGGCAGCATGGGCGCCACGCATTAAGCGCGGTATGGATGATTTATTGAAAGTAGCTAAAGCTGGTAAAGGCATGATGCCACCAAAAGGTACTTGTATGGACTGTACCGATGATGAGCTTAGAGCGGTTATTCAGTACATGATGGAAAGTGCAGGTGCACCAAAGGCAAAGAGCGCCGTTAAAGTTAGTCCGTTCAAAGTAGTTGTTGCTAGTGGTGATTCGTTTGATGCTGTGATCAAAGCTGCAGACGCGAATTATAAAAAAGCACTGGCCGCTAAAATGGCTTGGCGTGATACTGGAAAGATGATTAAAGAGGCAAAGAAAACTAAAGACGTTGCCTTGGCTAAAGCCGCAAACAAACAAGCAGTCAATGCATTGGCACAAGCTGCAGCTGCAGGCACTGCCGGCCCTAGATTTTAAGTCTTATATAAAAAATTGAAAAAAAATACCCTTTTATTAGGGTATTTTTTCGCCTGTGTTGAATGTAATTTAAGCTAGACTTTTTTGTAAATAATCATTGAGCGATTTAACCATTTGGGTATAATTTCAAATTGTTGCCGAAGTAGCACAGTTGGTAGTGCAACTGATTTGTAATCAGTAGGTCACCAGTTCGAGTCCGGTCTTCGGCACCAGTTTCAAACCCATTGTGATTTTTCACCGTGGGTTTTTTTATTTCTGTTCCAAAATTAGCCATTACTAATAGACTTGCATATCAATATGAATCGTGTAGGATGACATTTTGGTAAATTAAATTTTTTACTGAAAATAAAAAAATAACTTTAAAAGGGGAAAATATGAAAAACGTAACTAAAGTAATCGCAATTGCAACAGTAGTAGCAGCAACATCAGCATCAGCATTTATGCACGACAACAATCGTGGCTGGGGTGGTAACAACATGGGTCCATTCTCAGGTGGTAACACAATGGGTCCATTCTCAGGTGGTAACAACATGGGTCCATTCTCAGGTGG
>JAPYQD010000052.1 GCA_029937335.1 Gammaproteobacteria bacterium | reverse complement strand
ATCGGGTGAAATCCGCAATCATGGCGGATCAAAGTGTTTTACAATGGACGTTTATGATGAAAAAGAGTGGCTCATCACTCCTTATACCTTTAGCTAAATATACTAATTTTTAGAGTAAAAATTAAGCTGTGTAACAATCAAAAGAATTAAGTTTTTATGATTTAGTAATATAATCACCATACATAGCGACTACTTTTTTCACCTCATTTTTTGATCCTAAGATAACCGGCACACGGTCGTGAATATCTTGAGGTTCGACGTCCATAATACACTGATGACCAGTAGAGGATAGGCCGCCAGCCTGCTCAACAATCATAGACATCGGATTGCCTTCGTACATCAAACGAAGCTTACCAGCTTTCGATGGATCACGATTATCATAAGGGTACATGAAAATACCACCTCGGATAAGGATACGATGAACTTCCGCAACCATAGAAGCAACCCAGCGCATATTGTAACGCTTACCTAGAGGACCTTCTTCACCTTGTAAACAATGATCGATGTACTCCTTCATCTCTGGTTCCCAGAAACGTTGGTTGGACATGTTAATTGCGAATTCAGCAGTGTCTTCGGTGATTTTTAACTGCTCTTGAGTTAGAACGAATTCTCCAACGTTAGTATCTAATGTGAATAAGTTGACACCTTTTCCTGTTGTCATTACTAGTAATGTGGAAGGACCATAAAGAACATAACCGGCAGCAACTTGCTTGCGTCCAGGTTGTAAGAAAATATTTTGATCGGCACCAGTGCGACTATCTTCAGGGGCTTCTAAAATAGAAAAAATCGTTCCAACAGAAAGATTAACATCGATATTTGAAGAGCCATCCAATGGGTCAAAGGTTACTAAGTATTTACCATCAGTATGGCCGGCAATTGTATAGTCCTCTTCTTCAGAACCTACCCCCTTAACGAAAGCATTAGCACACAGAGTATCTTTTAAAAGGTCATTAGAAATAACATCTAACATCTTTTGGGTTTCACCTTGAATGTTCTCATCTTCAGTTGCACCTAAAATACCTGCTAATTCACCTTGGCCTAATTTATAGGCAATATCCTTACACGCAACCAAAATATCTTTAATTACAAGTTCCAGTTCAGCTGACACACCTTCTTGTGATATTACTTGATCTAATCTTTTCATCGAAAACCTCTCTGCTTTTTTATTGAAATAATATGCGTAATGTTAACATGTTATCCCTAATGAGATATATTGCAATATCACCATAGAATAACACGTCAAAAAACAGCTATTGGTATAATTTTGTATTTTTAAATTTATAAGGGAATAACGATGAAAAACGCTTTCTACGCTCAATCTGGTGGTGTAACTGCCGTAATTAACGCTTCTGCTTGTGGTGTAATTGAAACTGCACGCAAACACTCAGACAAAATTGGTACTGTTTATGCTGGTCAAAACGGCATTATTGGTGCACTTACTGAGAACTTAATTGATACATCTAAAGAATCAGCAGCAGATATTTCTGCACTGAAGCACACACCTTCTGGTGGTTTTGGCTCATGTCGATACAAGATGAAATCTTTAGAAGCAAACAAAGCAGAATACGAAAGATTGATCGAAGTATTTAAAGCACACGATATTGGCTATTTCTTTTACAACGGTGGTGGTGATTCAGCTGACACTTGTTTAAAAGTTTCTCAATTATCTGAATCTATGGGCTACCCAATTCAAGCCATTCACGTACCTAAAACGGTTGATAACGACTTACCAGTAACAGACAACTGCCCAGGCTTTGGCTCAGTGGCTAAATATATTGCTGTTTCTACTATGGAAGCTAGTTTCGACGTAGCTTCAATGTGTGCCACTTCTACTAAGATTTTCGTACTTGAAGTTATGGGTCGTCACGCAGGCTGGATTGCAGCAGCGGGTGGTTTGGTTGATGATTCAATCCCAGTGGTTATCTTATTCCCAGAAATTGATTTTGATGAAGAAAAATTCTTAGCCAAGGTTGATGCTAACGTTAAAGAATTCGGTTACTGTACGATTGTTGTGTCTGAAGGTACAAAATGGCCAGATGGTCGTTTCCTCGCAGAGCAAGGTACACGTGATGACTTTGGTCATGCACAACTCGGTGGTGCTGCACCTGTTGTGGCCAACTTAATTAAAGACGCACTTGGTTACAAATACCACTGGGCTGTGGCTGACTACTTACAACGTTCAGCGCGTCACTTAGCATCAGAGTCTGATGTTGAACAAGCTTATGCATTAGGTGAAGCAGCAGTTAACATGGCATTAGAAGGTAAAAACTCTGTGATGCCAGCAATTATCCGCACATCAAACAACCCATACACTTGGGAAATTGGTTCGGGTGAATTAAAAGATATTGCCAATGTTGAAAAAATGATGCCAATGGATTATATCTCTGACGATGGTTTTGGTATTACCGATGCTTGTCGTGAGTATTTACAACCTCTAATCGAAGGTGAAAACTACCCTCCATACAAAAACGGCTTGCCAGATTACGTGGTCATGAAAAAAGAAATGGTCGAAAAGAAATTACCTTCTTTCGAAGTATAAGGAAATTAGCATATGAACGTTATTTTATTAGGCCCTCCGGGCGCAGGCAAGGGTACTCAAGCAACCAATATTTGTAAGAAGTATTCAATTCCACAAATCTCAACCGGTGACATGCTACGTGCTGCTGTTAAAGCAGGCACACCCTTAGGTGTCGAAGCCAAAAAAGTGATGGATGCTGGTGGTTTGGTCTCTGATGATATTATTATTGGCTTAGTCAAAGAAAGAATTCAAGAAAATGACTGTGAAAACGGTTTCTTATTTGATGGCTTTCCACGCACGATCGCTCAAGCTGAGGCGTTAAAAACTGACAATGTCAAGGTTGACTATGTTGTTGAGATTCAAGTACCTGATGAAGACATTGTTGCTCGCATGTCGGGTCGTCGTGCCCACTTAGCTTCAGGTCGCACTTATCACGTTATTTACAATCCGCCTAAAGTTGAGGGCATTGATGACATTACAGGTGAAGCATTAGTACAACGTGCTGATGATAACGAAGAAACGGTTAAATCTCGTTTAGAGGTTTACCATGAGCAAACTCAACCATTAGTAGATTACTACCAATCTTGGATGAATGAAGATGACAATGCACCTAAATATGGTGCCGCAAATGGTGTTGGCACACTAGAAGAAGTAAGAGATCGTGTCTACACACAATTAGGTTAAACTTTTAGTTTTGCTAATAAATGGGGGCTTGTGTTGTAGTGACATAAGCCTTTTTTTTGAATTTTTATAATAGAAAAAAATATGAGTACAATCGGCCCAAGAGAGATCAATGTTCCATTCCGCCCTATCCCATTAGATGTGCCTGAAGGCATGAAACCTAACGAGTTTTTCAACTCGCCAGAAAACCTAAAAGATCTGACTGAAAATAATGGCTTGTTAATCAACGATGAAGATTTATTACTTTATCGAAAAGCCTTGGGCCACTCAAATGAATTTGATTGCTCTATTATTTATAACACCTCGCAAAGTGTTTTAAACCCTTTGGGTCGAGCTGTGCGTCGTACACAATTACCAAAAAATGTTAGGAAAGTTTGGAACCGAATGAATCAAATCATTATTGGTTTTATGTTGGAACAATATCCTGATCCTGAAAAACACTTGATCCTTGCAGGTGAAGCGTCGCTTGATGCGACTTGGCCTATGACTTCTGCCGGTGTGCCTAGTATTCGCATGTTGCACAACCACTTTATTGTTTTTGATAAGCAACAGCTAAAAGAAGCGCCGCTCACCGATACCAACAATCCAAACTTAACGGATGGTGGTCAACACTCTTTATTTGCTGCTTATATGCAAGACGTGTATGTTGAATTTTTGTCTTCATTAGATTTAAAAATACTCAAGCCAGTTGAAAGTAATGCCTCTAGTCTTGCGCTAACAGGCTACCCACAAGGCTTGCCAAGTTGGGAAATACAAGGTGGTATTGACAGTTTAAAAAATATTGATTTTTGGAAAGAATACGATCAGGTCTTAAAAGGTTTTTTAGATTTTTACCGCACCTTCTTTACTCAAGTGTCTAGCAGGAATGCAGGGGTACCAGACAACGCTTATTTCCCTAAAGAAATTGAAAAAACCTTATTATTCAACAATTGCTTTTTATCCGCTGCTAAAAAAGTGCGTGACAAATGTATTGAAGACGCAAAATATGCTTCATCAATTCGCTGGCAACCCGCATTTAAACAGCTCATTTATCGCAATGATGAAGGCAAGCTGATTGTGGTTATTTCACAAAATTCTATTGGCAATGCGATCACTGAGCTTTTGGGCGTGGTGGTTAACCGAACACCAGATGCCAAAGCTTATGAACAAGCGGAACCGGCACTGATTGAAAAGCTATTGAAACTCAGATCGAGATTGGTTGAAGCTGATTTAGGTCATGGTATTAAAACTCAATATTGGACAAAAGGATAAATAGGAAGCACTTCTTTAAAACTCCTTAAACCAACACTTAAAATAGGTCGTTTTTCACTTATTTATTATATTATTGAGTGCTAATTAATCTATAATCAACGCTGGAAAAATTTACACATAAATCAAAAAGGAGAAAAGAAAGAAATGGATATACTAATAATGGCTATCGGGGCTTCAATAATTGCTGTTTTATACGGCTTATACACAATGACCTGGATTTACAAACAATCACCAGGTAGTGACAAAATGAAAGAGATTTCAGATGCGATTGCAGAAGGCGCAAGTGCTTATCTAAATCGTCAATACACTGCTATTGGCATTGTAGGCGCAATTTTACTGGTTATTATCTCGATAGCACTTAGCTACACAGTGGCTCTAGGATTTTTAATTGGTGCCGTATTGTCAGGTTTGACAGGTTATATTGGTATGAATGTATCGGTTAAATCGAATTGTCGTACAGCAGAGGCAGCAAAAAATGGCATGAACGCTGCTTTCCAGGTGGCCTTTAAAGGTGGTGCTATTACTGGTATGCTGGTAGTTGGCCTGGCATTGTTAGGTGTTTCTGGATTCTACATGGGCTTGACTGCTTTTGAAGTTCCACAAAAAGATGCGTTACACGCATTGATTGGCTTAGCTTTTGGTGGTTCATTGATTTCAATCTTTGCACGTTTAGGCGGCGGTATCTTTACTAAGGGTGCTGATGTTGGTGCTGATATTGTTGGTAAAGTTGAAGCAGGCATTCCAGAAGATGATCCGCGCAATCCTGCAGTAATTGCTGACAACGTTGGTGACAACGTTGGTGACTGTGCAGGTATGGCGGCTGACTTATTCGAGACTTACGCAGTAACCATCGTTGCAACAATGATGTTAGCGGGTGTACTAGGCCTGGGTAACGATGCGATTCTTTATCCATTAGCACTGGGAGCAGTATCTATCATTGCTTCAATTATCGGTACTTTCTTTGTTAAAGTATCTGATGGTGGCTCTATCATGGGTGCGCTTTACAAAGGTTTAATTGTTTCTGCAGTTTTAGCGGCAATTGCATTCTACTTTGTGACAATAGACATGGGTATGGGTATGAATTTATTCTACGCCTCTCTGATTGGTTTAGCGCTGACTGCGTGGATGGTTGTGGTTACTGAATACTACACTGCAACTGAA
>JAPYQD010000051.1 GCA_029937335.1 Gammaproteobacteria bacterium | reverse complement strand
CGAGTCTCAACTCATTGCCTCACCAATTTAATGAATTTTTTATTAATTTTGAAACTTTTTAGTCTTTGTGTTCGTAAATATAAACACAGCAACCATATAGAATAAGGGGTATATTGAAAGTAATGGTTTTATTTTATTATTTAGTATTCGTTGTTTTTATAACTGTTCTGTTTGCTAGAATTGAACGGTTTTTCGCCATTTTTTCACTTCTTGTATCCATAGCCACGGTTTATTTGTTGATTGACTTAGAGGTAAATCAGTTCATCATTTGGGTTACGGGACTGCTCTTACTGTTGATTAACCTAATAATGCTTGTTCCATTGGTTAGATTGCTTGTTATCAAGCCGTTCATCATCAGCTTTGCCAGTAATAAAAAAACACTGATCAGTGACAGTGAAAAAATTGCAATGGAAAGTGGTGATACACATTGGGAAAAACAATTGTTTGCAAATAATCTCAATTGGGATAAATTGTTATCCGTTGAAAGTAAAGCTTTATCTGATGAAGAACAGGATTTTATTAATGATAAAGTGCCAAAACTTTGCGATACTTTCAACAAGTTTGGGCTGTCAGATAAAGCCCTAAGGCAGATAAAATCTGAAGGGTTTTGGGCGCTTAACATTCCCAAACAATACGGGGGATTAGAATTTAGTGCAAAAGCCCATGCAAAAATCCTCACCCTGCTTTCCAGTTGTGATGTGTCGCTGGCCGTTACGGTTATGGTGCCAAACTCACTAGGCCCGGGCGAGTTGATTGTGCATTATGGTACAGACGATCAAAAACAAGGTTTATTGCCAAAACTTGTTACGGGTGAGCACATACCTTGTTTTGCACTGACGTCAACCGATGCGGGTTCGGATGCGGGTGCAATGATCGATTCTGGTGTGATTTGCCATCAAGATTATAAGGGTGAAAAAACTTTGGGCATTCGCCTTAACTGGGATAAACGCTACACCACTCTTGCACCCGTAGCCACCTTAATCGGCCTTGCCTTTAAAACTTACGATCCTAAAGGTTTAATTGGAGATAAGGCAGAACTGGGCATCACTTGTGCTTTGGTTAATTCTGCATTGGACGGCGTGAGTATTGGCCGGCATCACCACCCTATTGGCTCTGAGTTTAGTAATGGGCCGCACCAAGGAAAAGACGTGTTTATCCCCATGTCTGCAGTGATTGGTGGGCAAGCAATGATTGGCCAAGGCTGGTCGATGTTGATGGAATCATTATCCTTAGGAAGAGGTGTATCTCTTCCCTCTTTGTCGTTAGCAGGTGTAGAGCTTAGCCTTAAAACCTCAATTGAATACGCATTGATCAGAAAGCAATTTAAGCAATCTTTGTATCGTTTTCAAGGTGTGGGGGAAAAAATTGTGCCCATGGCTTCCGATGCATTAATGATGAAAGCAATGAGTAATTTTCACCTAGATTTGCTTGATCAAGGCCTCAATCCATCGATTAGCTCTGCTATTTTGAAATACAACCACACTGAGTTATTAAGAACCAACATCAACCGTGCTATGGACATTCATGGCGGTAAAACAGTGATGCTCGGTAAGGGAAATTATTTAGCCAATATTTACCAAACCATTCCCATTGCTATTACGGTTGAAGGGGCAAATATCTTAACTCGATCCATGATTATATTTGGCCAAGGGTTAATGCGCTGCCACCCATTTTTAAAAGATGAGTTAACTGCCATAGAAACACAAAGCTACACTTCATTTAATAAATATTTAGGCGAACACCTTGCTCATATAGCCAGTGTTAAAGCTAAAAGTCTTGTCTTTGCATTAAGTGGTGGCAGACTGTCTAACGCACCTAAAAACACAAAAAGCACTGCTCAAATGTATTACCAACAACTCAGTAGCATCAGTGCCAGTTTTGCTTTTTTAGTTGAAATGGTACTCATAAAATTTGGAACAAAAATCAAGTTTCAAGAAAGCATGAATGGGTTGTTTTCTGATTTACTCATTAAGATGTATGGTATTTCCACGCTGCTTAAATATGTGGAAAAACTGGATAATAATTTTGATGACTTGCTCAAATGGACAATGCAGAGGCATGTTTTTGAATCTCAAATGCTACTTAAAGAAATTTGCGATCAATTTAAAAATCCTTGGTTTTTTAGATGGCTAGTTTTGCCATGGGGGATTAACAAAACCAAACCTTCCATTGAGTTACAAAGTAAGATTGTCAATCAGTTGATTAATGATAAACGCCTTAAAAACACACTCACTGATGATGTTTTAATCATTAAAGATTCTCCACTTGATGAATTAGAGCGGGCTTATGAACTTGCAATTAATGCTGAAGAAGTTTATAAAAGAGTTGGGTACGTTGATGACACTGAAGGTGTTGATGCTTTATTGGATCAAGAAAAGATAACCAGCGAGGAACATCAGCTCTTATCAAACTTAACGCAGTTGCGTCGAAAAATTTTAGCGGTGGATGATTATGAAAATTAATCGAGTTGGTATTTTAGGTAGTGGTGTAATGGGTACACAGATTGCTGGCGTATTTGCCAATGCAAACATTCCAACTTTATTGTTTGGCTATCAAGAGCACGTTAAAAAAGATTTAGACAAGATTCATACTTTTAAACCTGAAGCACTCGCCCATCCTAAACAAGCTTCTTGGATTACGCCTTTGAGCCTTGAAGATGACTTGGCGCAATTGTCCAATTGTGATTTAGTGATTGAGGCAATTATTGAAGACATTGATGCCAAGCAAGCATTGTTTAAAAAGATAACACCTCATTTAAATAGCGAAGTTATTTTGGCAACCAATACTTCCAGTCTTAGTGTGAATCAAGTTGGGGAAAAACTAGGGAAATTTAAATCACGCTTTTGTGGTATTCATTTTTTTAATCCGCCCCGCTATATGTCACTCATTGAATTGATTTCAACTAAAGAAACAGATGGGGAAATCTTGGACAATTTGGAGGGCTTCTTTACCTCAGAGTTGGGTAAAAATATTCTTTATGCTAAGGATGAATCTGGTTTTATTGCCAATCGAATTGGGGTGTTTTCAATTGCGGCTTGTATTCATCATGCCCAGCGATTATCATTAGGATTTGACACGGTTGATGCACTCACCGGTGTTAAATTAAAACGACCTAAAAGCGCTACGTTTAGAACGGCTGATTTGGTGGGTTTGGATATTTTAAAACACGTGTTTGAGCAGTTTGAACGCGCACATACAAACGATCCGTGGCATCATTATTTCAAAACACCGGAGTGGTTAAACACAATGGTGGGGAATCGTTCCTTAGGTGAAAAAACCAAGGGAGGTCTTTACAAAAAAGAAGACGGCATAATTAAAGTTTATCAGTCTGAAAACCAGAGCTATATTGAAGCAAATTACGATATAAATAAATCTGTTAAAGAAATTCTGAAAAAAGACACATCAAAGCAACTTACTTTACTTAAAGCCAATGAACACCCTCAGGCGCAGTTTCTCTACTCTGTGATTAAAGACACCTGCTTGTACAGTGCTTATCACCTTAAAGACATTGCACACTCTACTCGAGACATTGATTGGGCATTGCATTGGGGCTTTGGCTGGGAAGTAGGTATTTTTGAATATTGGCAAATTAATGGTGTTGAACAATCACTGGCATTGTTTTTAGAAGGCAATGAAGAGGTTGTAACGCCAAATTGGTTGAACGACATTTCTGACTTTTACACTGAAGAAGGCGCTTATTCACCAATGGAAAAATCCTTTGTTGCTTATTCAGATCATTCCATCTATCAGCGCCAACTTCATCGCCCTACTCTAATGGGTGAAAGCAACAAAGAACAAGGTCAAACTATCTTTGAAAATGATTCCATTCGGTTTTTTCATGAAGACGATGGAATTGCCATTTTTAGTTTAAAAACCAAATTGCATACGCTTAATTTAGAAGTGATTAATTCACTAATTAAAGCCATTGAAATTTCTGAAAAAGAGTTCAAGGCCATGATTCTTTGGCAAGACAGTGCGCCATTTTGCGCAGGTGCTAATTTGTATGAGATCGTCGCTGGGGCTAAATTAGGCATGATTGAACATCAAAATTTAATCAGTAGCTTCAAGAAAAAAGCATGGCAACTGCTTAAGCCAAACTTGCCAAGTCTTGAAGATTTAAAGCCTATTAATGAGGTGATTGAACTGCTTCAACAAGCGCTAATGTCACTTAAATACAGCAAAATACCAACCGTTGCTGCTGTTGAGGGGTTGGCATTGGGTGGTGGTTGTGAAGTGCTGTTGCATTGCGATTCACGCGTGGTTCACGCTGAAAGTTACGTTGGGCTGGTTGAGATGGGCGTGGGTTTATTACCGGCGGGTGGTGGTTGTAAAGAAATGGCAAGACGTGCCGCTAAACATGAAAATATGTTTCCAATATTGGCAAAATATTTTGAACAAATTGGATTGGCAAAAGTATCCAGTAGTGCAATGAAAGCACTTGAAATGGGTTATTTAGATGAAAACGATTTGATTGTCTCGCAAAGATTAGAGTTGCTTTATTTTGCTAAGCAAAAAGCCCAGCTTATGATTAATAAAAATTACCGACCAGAAGATGTAAATCAAACTTTTAAAGTTGGTGGTGCCACGGCAAAAGCCAATATATTAGCGCAACTCACCAACATGAAAACTGGGGAGTTTATTTCTGAATACGATGATTTTATTGCCAGAAAAATTGCCGATGTGCTTTGTGGTGGTGAGATAGATCCTGGCACTGAAGTGGATAGCCAGTATTTGTTGAATTTAGAGAAAATGCATTTTATTGAACTGTTGAAAAAAGACAAAACTCAAGATAGAATTGAACACATGCTTATTAAACACAAGCCTTTAAGGAACTAACATGACTCAAGATGCCTACATTGTTAGTGCTATCAGAACCCCAACTGGCAAAGCCAAAGGTGTGTTTAAGCAAGTGCGTCCTGATGATTTATTGAGTTTCATTTTAAAAACTTTACTAGAAGACAATCCTAGTGTTGATCCTAAGATGATTGATGATGTGCTTATTGGTTGTGCTATGCCTGAAGCTGAGCAAGGGCTTAATGTTGCTCGAATATCTGCTTTACTTGCTGGTTACCCCAATTCAGTCGCTGGGGTAACGGTCAATCGTTTCTGTGCCTCAGGGCTACAATCTATTGCTTATGCGGCTGACCGTATTCGCCTAGGTGAGGCTGATGTTGTGATTGCTGGTGGTGTGGAATCAATGAGCATGATTCCAATGACTGGTCATCACCCTGCTTTTAATATGAAGGTTTTTAATGAAGATAATCTAGGTATTGCTTATGGAATGGGTACCACGGCCGAGCAAGTGGTGAAGAAATATAATATTAAGAGAGGTGCGCAAGATCAGTTTGCCTTTGAATCTCATCAAAAAGCCATTAGTGCGATCAATCAAGGTTATTTTGAAGATGAGATTAGACCTTATGAAACGATTGTCCAAAGCTATGATTCGGATTCAAAACAAATAATACAAAAATCAGTCACCGTTTCTCAAGATGAAGGCGTTCGATTTGATACCTCTATTGAGCAGCTATCTAAGCTAAAAGGTGCATTCCATGTTAACGGTTCGGTAACTGCGGGTAACAGCTCACAAATGAGTGATGGTGCATCCGCAGTATTGCTATGCAGTGAAAAAGCGCTGAAGCTTTTTAATTTAGAGCCAATGGCAAGGTTTGTAGGTTTTGC
>JAPYQD010000050.1:1986-5751 GCA_029937335.1 Gammaproteobacteria bacterium | reverse complement strand
GTAACATTATTGCGCAAGTGGGCAACTATGGCGAAAGTTTCGAGAGAAACATCGGTATGTCAACACCTATTCAGCTTCCACGTGGTGTGAACCAGTTGTGGATTAAAGGTGGTATCTTGTATGCCCCAGCGTT
The DNA here is from genome assembly GCA_029937335.1 of Gammaproteobacteria bacterium. Taxonomy (GTDB): domain Bacteria; phylum Pseudomonadota; class Gammaproteobacteria; order PS1; family Pseudothioglobaceae; genus Thioglobus_C. The sequence goes on along the minus strand of JAPYQD010000050.1, from coordinate 5,618 downwards.
TAGATAAAATCTAAATAAAATATAAAATGGCTAACTGTTGAGTTAGCCATTTTTTTATCAAGGTTTTTTGTGTTTACAAAACTAAAATCACTACTTTATAACAACGAAGTTAGAGCGATCGTATTTCAGGTGCTGGCTGTTGTTGTTATTGCTTATTTTGCTTATCAAGCTTTTGATAACATGATGCTTAACATTGAGCAAAGAGGCATTAGAAGTGGTTTTGGTTTTTTAAATGACGAGGCTGGTTTTGCTGTCAATGATAATTTCTTTTTAGAATACTCACCAGCATCAACCAATCTACAAGCATTTTATGTCGGTATTGTTAACACCTTAATTGTTGCAATAACAGGCATATTTTTCGCATCAGTCATTGGTCTTATTATTGGTATTGCACGCTTATCTAGCAACTACCTGGTTAGAAAAATGGCCACGGTGTATATTGAGATTTTTAGGAATATACCGATATTGCTACAAATTCTATTTTGGTATTCAATAGCGCTTAAAGTCCTCCCATCTGCTAGAAATAGTATGAGTTTTATGGATAGTATTTTTCTTAATTCAAGAGGCTTGTATCTACCCAAGCCGATCATGGGGGCTGATTTCTATTTTGTACTTGCAAGTCTTATCATTGGTATTGTTGCCTATGTTTTTATTAAAAAACGCAGCAATAAGAAACACGATGAAACGGGCATAAATACCAACACTATTCCACACTTCTTGGGGCTTGTATTGCTATTGCCAATCGTGGTTTATCTTTCTTTTGGTGCACAATTGGAATATCCAGTGTTAAAAGGTTTTAATTTTAGAGGGGGTATAGATTTATCAATTGAATTTTTTTCCTTAGCTTTTTCTTTAAGTATTTACACCGCTACCTATATCGCTGAGGCCATTCGTTCGGGTGTTGAGTCGGTGGACGTAGGGCAAAAAGAAGCGGCAGCAGCGTTAGGTTTAAAAAATAGTCGGGCAATGCGTTTAGTCATACTACCACAAGCACTAAGAGTGGCAATACCGCCGATTATTAATCAATACTTGAATCTTACTAAGAATTCCTCTTTAGCAGCGGCAGTTGGCTATACAGAGTTAGTCACTATATTTTCAGGCACCGTCTTGAACGTAGTAGGTCAAGCGATTGAAATTATTATGCTGACGATGCTGGTGTATTTAACGATATCACTAGTCATATCGTTAATCTTAAATATTTTTAACAAGAAAATGCAGATTAAGGGCGGATAACTATTATGGCAATCTATTCGCTAAAAGAAACAAAACAACCGCCACAATCGCAAACTAAAGCGGTTCTATGGTTGAAAGATAACTTGTTTTCATCCTCATCTAACATTGCACTTACTTTTGTAGCGCTGTATCTTATTTATTTACTCTTGCCACCTATTTTAAATTGGACAATTTTTGATGCTAATTTTGATTTGACTGCAGACAACGAGTCTTGTGGCCGAGAGGGTGCATGCTGGTCTTTTATTAATGCCAACCTTAAAATGTTTATTTATGGATTTTACCCACAAGAAGAGCTATGGCGCGTTAACACCATGTTTGGCATTATTGTAGCGCTTGTGGCGTTCGGATCATTTATTAAAAAATCACAATACAGAGCACATTATATTATCGGCTCTTTCTTAATTTACCCCGTTGTTGCCTTTGTTTTATTATATGGGGGACTAGGCTTAGAGATCGTTGAAACTGATAAATGGGGCGGGCTCACCCTAACCATTGTGGTGGCCGCTGTTGGCATTGTTGCCTCTTTTCCACTGGGCATCTTATTTGCGTTAGGACGGCAATCCAAGATGCGCATTGTGAGGTTTATTTCAGTTGTATATATTGAGTTTGTGCGTGGTGTGCCATTGATTACCATCTTGTTTATGGCATCCGTTGTGCTGCCGTTATTCTTCTCAGCGGGAATGGACTTTGATAAATTACTTAGGGCTTTAATTGGCATAACTCTATTCCAAACAGCTTATATTGCAGAGGTTGTCAGAGGTGGTTTGCAAGCCATTTCTAAGGGGCAATATGAGGCCGCTGATGCTGCAGGACTTAGTTTTATGCAAAAAACGGTTCTTATCATTTTGCCACAAGCTTTAAAGGTCTCTATTCCGAATATTGTTGGCTCATTTATCGCTTTGTTTAAAGACACAACCCTGGTGTTAATTATTGGACTATTCGACATGTTGGCGATAGTAGGGGCCGCCACAAGTAATTCTAGCTGGTTAGGGAGAGAATCTGAAGGTTATGTATTTGTCGCCATGGTTATTTGGGTTATTCTTTATTCTATGAGTCGCTATTCTAAAAAACTTGAAGTTAAATTTAGCACAGAGCATAAAAATTAAAAGGAAAAACAAATGAGTAACACAACAGATGATCGACTTTGCTGCGATATTATTGATATTAAAGGATTGAACAAGTGGTATGGAGATTTTCATGCACTTAAGGAAATCAATCTCAAGGTTAAAGAGGGCGAGATTATTGTGGTTTGTGGACCTTCAGGCAGTGGTAAATCAACCCTTATACGTTGTGTTAACTTTCTAGAGAAGTTTCAAGAAGGCTCTATTATTGTTGATGGAATTGAACTAAGTGATGATGTAAAGAAGATTAGACAAGTGCGTTCAGAAGTGTCCATGGTTTTTCAGCACTTTAATCTTTTCCCACATTTAAGTGTGATTGATAATTTGACCTTGGCACCAATTTGGGTTCACCATGAGTCTAAGCAAGAAGCAAGAGAGAAAGCCTTACAGTTGCTAGATAGAGTTGGTATTAAGGACCAAGCTGAAAAGTATCCAAATCAACTTAGTGGTGGACAGCAGCAGCGCGTTGCCATTGCTAGGGCATTGTGCACATCACCTAAGATTATGCTGTTTGATGAGCCGACCTCAGCGCTTGATCCAGAGATGATCTCAGAAGTGCTAGATGTTATGGTGGAATTGGCTAAAGAAGGTATAACCATGATTTGTGTAACCCATGAGATGGGCTTTGCTAAAAAGGTTGCAGACCGCATTATCTTTATGGATGAAGGGCAGATTATTGAAGAAAATAAGCCAGATTCCTTCTTTAATAGCCCTGAGTCAGATCGCTTAAAGCTATTTTTAGATCAAATATTAAGTCAATAACGTTATTTTTTTTACTTATTTGATTAAATATTTATCCCAAAACCAAGGTTTTTGTTAAACTTTACCCATTGATTTGTCTTTATTAAGGTTGTTATGAATTTGTTTGGTCGAAACAAAAAAAGTAAAAACGTCGAAAAATTGGATGAAGATTCAAACTGGAACAAAGACCTTAAGCGTAATATTGTTAACAAAACCGGTGTAAATCAAGAAGGTTTTGAATTTGATGAAAACACAGTAAATAAAAGGTCAGAAGGTGCATCGGGGAGTAAGAAAGGACTAAGCTTAATCCTTGAAAAAATCACACAGGACCAAGTTAAAATTTTAAAGAATTGTGACGATGAAAACTCAGCTGCCGAGTTGATAAAGATTTTAAAAAGAACCAATAAGACAAAATTTAAACAATCTGTTTTAGATCCTTTGATTAATTTTGGTTTTTTCGAATTAACCATTCCTGAAAAACCAAAAAGCCCAAAACAAAAATATCGCCTAACTAATAAGTTCGTTAATAAAAAAGTC
>JAPYQD010000050.1:0-1886 GCA_029937335.1 Gammaproteobacteria bacterium | reverse complement strand
TTCGTTAATAAAAAAGTCAGTAACTAATATTTACTGCTTGAAAAATCAGGATATCACCCTATTTTCTCTAATTAATCTCAAATCTTCGATTTAAGCCACTTTTTTATAAAAATAATATCTCGACTAACCAGACGTCCTAATCGTTTAAAAAATATAAAGTCGAAATAACAACCATAACTCATTGATTTTTAATGATTTTTATAGTATTTTCTATTATTTTTAGGTTTTTAAGGTTGTTTTTGCTTATACTATAGTAAAAATTTTACAAAATTAATCATCATGAGAAAAATCACTTTTTTTATTAGCCTCTTATTTTTATCTTTTAGTGTGTTTTCTGCCTCTAGTATTTATACGCTTCAGGATAATACTGCTTTAAGGTTGGATAACACATCCAAATCTAAGTTGTTAAAAACACTCCCTAAAAATACAAAATTAAAACGATTAACCATGCACTATTCTGGTTGGTCGCAAGTTGTATTGGGTAGTTTACAAGGCTGGATTTTGTCAGACCAGTTAACTAAAACACCGCCAAAAAACACCGCCAATATATTGGCTGTATCCAGCACTAATAAGGTTTCCAATCAGATTGAAAACCTTAAAAAATCTTTGGAAAAATTACAACTTAAAAATAAAGATTTATCCTCTAAAATCGTTGATATTAAAGCTTTAAACGCTGAATCAACAACTAAAATTACCGCTGATTTAAGTGTACTTAAGCAGAAGAATTCTGCACTATCCACCCGTAATAACGACTTACAATCTCAAGTAGATTCTGCAGATACAGACAATAACATTAATACGTTATTTACGCTTATATTTGGTCTGATTATTGGCTTTATTATTAGCGTTGTTATTACTCGATCAGCGCAGAAAAAACGTGACAGCTTTAACACCATTAGTCGCTCATATTAACCAATATGGCGCTAGTTACTTCTATTGAAGTTTCGATTGAGACTTTTCAAACCTTAGTGATTGATCAATCACACAAACAACTGGTTATTTTAGATATTTCAGCCGATTGGTGTGGTCCTTGTAAGATTTTAGAGCCTATCTTAAACAGTGTGTCAGCAGAGTATAATGAAGGCGAATTTGCCTTGACCAAACTTGAGGCAGAGGATGAAAATATGAAGGTTGCAGGGCAATTTTCAGTACGGGGTTTCCCTACGGTTATTGCCTTTATTCAAGGTGTGGAAGTAGATCGTTTTCATTCTGCTCAAACCCATGATTTTGTACGTGATTTTATCGACCAAAACTTAGAAAAATTTTAATGAAAACCGGTATTTTACTCACCAATCTTGGAACGCCTGATACGCCTACAAAGCCTGCTTTAAAGCGATATTTAAAGCAATTTTTGTCAGACGATCGAGTCATACAAGCACCTAATAAACTCGTTTGGTGGTTAGCCTTAAACGTGGTTATTCTGAATACCAGGCCCGCAAAATCCGCCAAAAATTATGCCAAAATTTGGGATAAGTTCGGCAAAGGATCACCGTTATTAAATATCAGTAATTTACAACTTGAGGGTATTAAAAGCACACTGCTCAGTCAATATGATCATTTGGCGTTTGAAGTGGGTATGCGTTATGGTAATCCATCTATCCCTTCGGCATTACAAAGTTTAAAAGATCAGGGTTGTGACAAGATTATTGCGCTACCGATGTACCCTCAGTATTCGAACACCACAACCCTTTCAACCCTTGATGAAATCAACAGAACCCTTAATACTTGGAATAATGCGCCAGAACTGGTGTTTATTGATGATTATTACCAAGACAAGGGTTATATTCAATCTTTGGTTAATTCGGTGACTGAGCATCAAGCGCAGCACGGTAAGCCAGACAAGCTAATGATCTCATTTCATGGCATACCACAGCGTTTTGTTGATA
>JAPYQD010000224.1 GCA_029937335.1 Gammaproteobacteria bacterium | reverse complement strand
TCAATCCCTTGCTCTACCAACTGAGCTATGTGGCCATAAAAGTCAGAATTATACCGACAAATTAATACTTAATCTAAAAACTACTCACCTAAAAATCGTTCTGCATCCAATGCCGCCATACAACCTGAACCTGCTGAAGTAATCGCTTGACGGTAAATATGGTCTGCAACATCCCCTGCTGCAAACACACCTTCGACACTGGTTTGTGTGGCATTACCCTGCGTGCCACTTTGTATCTGTATATAACCGTGATTCATCTCTAGATGGCCCTCAAAAATACCTGTATTTGGCGTATGGCCAATAGCGATAAACACGCCGTGTACATCAATTTCTTTAGTCTTGCCATCATTGTCTTTTAATCTTAAACCTGTAACACCCATATTGTCGCCCAATACTTCATCAAGATTTTGATTGTATTCAATGGTGATGTTGCCCATTTTCGATTTTTCAATCAATTGGTCTGACAAAATCCTTTCTGAAGAAAATTTATCACGGCGATGAACGATAGTAACGTGATCAGCAATGTTGGATAAAAATAACGCTTCTTCAACTGCTGTATTACCACCGCCAATTACCGCTACTTTTTGACCACGGTAGAAAAAACCATCACAAGTGGCGCAAGCACTAACGCCTTTGCCTTTAAATGCTTCTTCTGACTCTAAGCCTAAATAACGCGCACTTGCACCGGTGGCAATAATTACCGAATCGGCTGTATAAGTAGAAGCGGCGCCCTTGAGTGCAAATGGGCGAGATGAAAAATCAACCTCAGTAATGTAATCATTAATAATTTCAGTATTAAAACGCTCAGCGTGTTGCTGCATACGTGTCATTAAGTCAGGCCCTTGCACGCCATCATTATCACCCGGCCAATTATCTACATCTGTCGTACTCATTAATTGTCCGCCTTGTTCCATACCGCTAACAATCACAGGGCTTAAATTTGCTCTCGCTGCATAAACTGCCGCAGAATAGCCCGCAGGGCCTGAACCAATAATCAACGTCTTACAATGTTTATTTTCACTCATTTAAATACCAATCCTTTATACTTATACACAAAATCTCTATTATTCGAAACATTATAAAGCAAGCTGAAATCCCCTTGAAAAAAAATAACCCTTTAGGCAGTAGAAAAGCCACAAAAAAACCTCGATCTCGAACCATGAGCGAGGTATTGTTTATTGCACT
>JAPYQD010000223.1 GCA_029937335.1 Gammaproteobacteria bacterium | reverse complement strand
TCACTCTATAATTTTAGCTACTACGCCCGCACCCACTGTGCGACCACCTTCTCTTACCGCGAAACGCAAACCATCTTCCATCGCAATCGGTGCAATCAACTTAACCGTTACTTGCACGTTATCACCAGGCATAACCATCTCTATGCCTTCAGGAAGATCTACCGCTCCCGTTACATCGGTTGTTCTAAAGTAAAACTGAGGACGATACCCATTAAAAAATGGCGTATGTCGTCCACCTTCATCTTTAGACAACACATAAATCTCTGCTTCAAAATGTGTATGCGGATTAATCGTCTTAGGATGCGCTAACACCTGGCCACGATCAACTTCTTCACGCTTAGTACCTCGTAATAAAACACCAACGTTATCGCCCGCTTGACCCTGATCCAACAACTTACGGAACATCTCAACACCCGTACACGTCGTTGTCGCTGTGTCTTTAATACCTACAATCTCAATCTCTTCGCCCACTTTAACTACGCCACGCTCAATACGTCCGGTAACTACCGTGCCACGACCTGAAATTGAAAAGACATCTTCAATCGGCATCAAGAAAGCACCCGCTATCGCTCTTTCTGGCTCTGGAATATAGGAATCCATCGCTTCAACCAACTTAATGATCGAAGGGACACCCCAGTCACTGGTATCGCCCTCTAATGCCTTCAACGCCGAACCAATCACAACCGGCGTATCGTCCCCTGGAAATTCATACATATCCAGAAGCTCTCTAACTTCCATCTCAACCAACTCAACCAACTCATCATCGTCGACCATGTCAGCTTTGTTCAAAAAGACTACTATATAAGGTACACCGACCTGACGTGCTAGCAATATGTGCTCACGTGTTTGCGGCATCGGACCGTCTGCTGCAGAACAAACCAAAATAGCGCCATCCATTTGGGCAGCACCGGTAATCATGTTCTTCACATAATCCGCATGACCCGGACAGTCAACGTGCGCATAATGACGGTTAATTGACTCATACTCAACATGAGACGTTGCAATCGTAATACCACGCTCACGTTCTTCTGGCGCATTATCAATATCTGCAAAAGCTTTTGCCTCACCACCTTGCAGCTCAGCCATCACTTTCGTAATAGCAGCCGTTAGGGTCGTCTTACCATGATCTACGTGGCCAATCGTGCCTACGTTTACATGGGGTTTGGTACGTTCAAATTTTTCTTTAGCCAT
>JAPYQD010000049.1 GCA_029937335.1 Gammaproteobacteria bacterium | reverse complement strand
ATTTATACGGATAACACCATTACTTATACTGGCAAGAAAACCGTGCCAGTATTTAAACCTTCAAGTACCTGGGTAGAAGAAGACTACTTTACCCAGCAAGAAAAATATTGTGAAGTGGATTCTAAGTATATCGACAAGCTTAAGAAAGGCTTAAAGATTAAGACTAAAGTACAACAATAAATCTATTTTATTTGCGCAAGAACCACACGGTCATTGCCGTTGTAATCTTTAAAAGTTTTAATGTTATGAAACGCTTTATTTAATAATTTTGTAATTTGTTGTTGTTGGTTATAGCCGTGCTCTAGAAGTAAATAACCATCTTTATTTAGATATTCTGGCGCATTGTTAATAATAATGCGAATATCATCCAAGCCATCTACTCCAGACACTAATGCTGTTTGTGGCTCATAAGTAAGATCATCAAGATAGGTGTCATCCTCTTCAATATAGGGCGGATTAGAGATGATTAAATCAAAGGTTTGATCGGGCACAGCTTCAAACCAACTGCCTTGAGTAAAGTTAATATTAGTCGTTGCATTAACTTTAGCCACACCAAGTGCCGCTTGAGAGAAGTCTGTAGCGCTCACTTTCCAGCGCGGATTTATATCGGCCAAAGTGACGGCGATGATACCGCTACCGGTACCTAAATCTAATACTTGGTATTTTTGATTTTTATTGAGTAAATCAAGCGTGATATCGATTAATAACTCAGTCTCTGGGCGTGGAATCAGCGTGTCTCTTGTGACTTTAAAATCAAGATGGTAGAAGCCTTTTTTGCCACTAAGATAGGCAAAAGGCATACCTTGTTCGCGTTGTTGAATAAAGTTTTCGAGTTGCTGTTGTTGTTTGTCACCTAAAGCGTAATCATTTTGCGCATAAAGCTGAGTATTGGATTTTCCCAACACCAAAGACAAGAGTGGCGCAATATCGCATGCGCCACTATTTAAATAATCTTGAACCGTTTTCAAGACTTATAAATTAACTGTCGTTAACCCTAATGACTTCCAAGAATTCATACCACCACGGTAGTATTTAAGTTTTGCAGCAGGGTAGCCGTACTTAAGTAATGCGCTAATTGCCGCCGGTGTTTGACCACACCAAACGCCATTACAATACATGATTAAGGTTTTAGCGTACGAGAAATCATACACATCATCCACCTGAACACCGAGCTGGTCTTCCATAATCTCAAGTGCTTTTTCTTTGTTTTTAAATCTTGTATAAGGAATATTAACTGCTGTTGGAATACCACCCGAGATCACTGGCCAGTTAGGTGTGCGTGTATCAATCACTAAAATTGTATCGTCACCTGCTGATCTTTGTTTGACATATTCAATAACATCAAGCTCACCAATGGTGTCAACTGCATGTGGTGCAAATGGATGCATTTTTTGAATTTTTCCACGCGTGGTTTTTACATAAAAACTCGAGATTTCGTTGTCTCTATCTTGGTCTCTTTGTAGTTTGACTACCTCGCCTTGATGAGTAATATCAATTGATACAACACCGGGTGAAATAAACACCTCTTTGGTCACTTCTCCTTCGGCATTTGCGCCTAGTGCCAATAAGCTGGCAAGTAATACGATTAGTTTTTTCATTTTCTCTCCTCTATTTATAAATGATTAGCAACAGCTACTGTTGGTTTTTGACTGGGCTGTACTGATTTTTTAGCTTCAGCAGTTTTTAAATCAATTAGATTTTTAACTGCGACAATCAGCCCTAAACCAATAAATGCCCCCGGGGGTAAGATTGCCAATAATGTGCCTTGGTAATCTTCAAACACGGTGATACTCAGTGTATCACCTAAACTACCGAGTAGCAAGTCAGATTGTTCGAACAAAGTGCCAGAACCTATAAGCTCTCGCATTGCACCCAGTATGATTAATACCACTGAAAAGCCAATGCCCATCATCAACCCATCAAGCGCTGATTTACCCCAAGTGTTCTTACTGGCAAAAGCTTCGGCTCTGCCTAAGATGGCACAATTGGTTACAATTAAAGGCACAAAAATACCCAATATTAAATACAAATCGTAAAAATAGGATTGCATTGCCAGCTCAACAATAGTGACAAAAGAAGCGATCAGTAAAACAAAGATAGGGATGCGCACCTCTTTTGAAATGTGATGACGAAAGATGGAAATCGTTGTATTTGAAGCGATCAAGACAAAGGTTGTGGCTAAGCCAAGGGCGATAGAGTTGACCACATTGTTGGTTACCGCCAGTAGTGGGCACAAACCTAATAATGCAACTAAAGCTTGGTTGTTGTTCCACAAGCCATTTTTTGCAATTTTGATGTAATCGTCCATAGAGTTTGATTATATCAATCTCTATGGACGATAAAGGTTTGTCTACTTAAGAAAAGACGATCTCATTATTTTCAGTATTGGCGTGGATGGTTGAGCCAGGCAAAAACTCGCCAGATAAAATCTTTTGAGAAAGTGGATTCTCTAGCAATTGTTGAATCGTGCGTTTCAGTGGTCTTGCACCAAATACTGGATCGTAACCTCTATCTACAATTAATGTCATCGCTTGATCACTCAATGTTAATTTAAGATCAAGGTCAGATAGACGTGATTTCAGAATTTCAATTTGAATCTTGGCGATGCCTTTGATTTGATCTTTCCCAAGACTATTGAAAGTAACAATTTCATCGATACGGTTAACAAATTCAGGTCGAAAATGTTCGCCAACTAATTTGGTGAGTTCGGCCGACATGTCCTTACCTGGGTTTTCTTGAATTAAATGCGAGCCTAAATTCGAGGTCATGACAATCACGGTATTTTTAAAATCAACGGTACGACCTTGACCATCAGTTAATCGGCCATCATCCAATACCTGCAATAGTATGTTGAATACATCAGGATGTGCTTTTTCAATTTCATCCAAAAGAATAATCGAGTAAGGCTTGCGACGTACTGCTTCGGTTAGCATGCCACCTTGCTCGTATCCCACATAGCCAGGAGGTGCGCCAATAAGGCGAGCAACAGAGTGTTTTTCCATAAACTCACTCATATCTACACGCACAATGGCTTGCTCGGTATCAAACAAAAAGTCTGCTAAAGCTTTGGTAAGTTCGGTTTTACCCACACCTGTTGGACCCATAAATAAGAATGATCCATCTGGTCTGTTTGGATCAGATAGGCCAGCGCGTGATCGACGAACCGCATCAGATATGACTTTAACCGCCTTATCTTGGCCCACTAAACGCTTGTGAATAATACTTTCCATTTGCAATAGTTTGTCTTTTTCACCTTCCATCATTTTGTCCACAGGGATACCTGTCCATCTAGCCACAATTTCAGCAATTTCATCTTCAGTGACCTTGTTTCTTAATAGGGTCATTTCTTCAACATCCGCACTTTCTGCTTGCGATATTTTATCTTCCAATGTTGGAATAATGCCATATTGCAACTCACTCATTTTGGCTAAATCATTATTTCGATGTGCATTTTCAAGGTCTATTTTGGCTTGTTCTAATTCCTCTTTAAGATGCGCATCACCTTGAACAACCAGTTTTTCTCTTTTCCAAATTTCATCAAAATCAGCATATTCTTTTTCTAAATTTTTAATGACCTCTTTCAGCTCTTTTAGACGCTCTTTAGAGGCCTTATCTTTTTCCTTTTTTAGTGCCATTTTTTCAATTTTTAATTGCACTAATTTACGATCAAGCTTGTCCATCGATTCTGGCTTTGAGTCAAGTTCCATGCGAATTTGAGATGCCGCTTCGTCGATTAAATCAATCGCCTTATCGGGCAACTGTCTGTCGGTAATGTAGCGAGTCGAGTAAGTTACCGCTGCAATAATGGCAGGATCGGTAATTTCCACACCATGATGTACTTCGTATTTTTCCTTCAATCCACGCAAAATTGCAACCGTGTCTTCTTGTGTCGGCTCATCGATTAATACTTTTTGAAAACGACGCTCCATTGCAGAGTCTTTTTCAATGTATTGGCGATACTCATCTAACGTGGTTGCACCCATGCAATGTAAATCGCCACGTGCTAATGCTGGTTTAAGCATGTTTCCAGCGTCCATAGAACCTTCGCCTTTTCCTGCGCCCATCATGGTGTGCAATTCATCGATAAATAAGATCACTTGGCCGTTTTCTGCTTCCAAGTCTTTTAGTACAGCCTTCATTCTTTCTTCGAATTCACCTTTATATTTTGCACCTGCAACTAGAGCTGCCATGTCAAGAGACAATAAGCGCTTACCTTTGACACCTTCAGGCACTTCATTATTAACAATACGTTGTGCCAATCCTTCAGCGATAGCCGTTTTTCCGACACCCGGTTCACCAATAAGCACTGGATTGTTTTTTGTACGACGCTGCAAAACTTGAATAGCGCGACGAATTTCACCATCACGACCAATCACCGGATCAAGCTTGCCTAAGCTTGCAAGTTCGGTTAAATCAGTTGTGTATTTATTGAGTGCATCTCTTTGTGTTTCTGCATTTTGATCGTTCACAGTTTCGCCTCCTCTTAGGTTTTCAATCATGGTTGTGAGTTGTGTTTCATTCACACCATGTTTTTTTAATAGTTGGGTTGTTGCATCATTGCCTTTGATGATAGCCAATAAAAATAACTCGGTAGTGAGATAGCTATCCCCTCGATCGATAGCCAATTTATCAGTCTGATTCAATAGACGTAATAAATTTTGTGAAATATTAATATCACCCGTTGGATTATCCAACGAAGCCAATTGATTCACTTGTGCCTCAATATCAGATTTTAATTTGGCGAAGTCTGTCGAGCATTGAGACAAAAGGCTACTGACCGTGCTAGATGAATCACCAACCATTGCGCTGAGTACGTGTAAGGCTTCAATCACACTATGATTAAAGCTATTAGCAAGCGATTGAGCATGAGCTAAATCTTGCTGAAATTGAGCTGTTAATTTATTAATATCCATGTACTATCTTGATGTTTTTTTGTTAAGTTGCTTACTATCTATGGGATGATATGACGATATTCAAGGTCATAAATAAAATATTATGTTAAATTTAGTATTGTTTGAACCAGAGATTCCTAACAACACCGGTAGTTTGATTCGCCTTAGTGCCAACATGGGTGCGAGTCTGCATTTAATTAAACCCTTTGGTTTTGAAATTACAGACAAACGCCTGAGACGAGCGGGGCTTGACTATAAAGAGTTGGCAAAAGTAACTGAATATGAAAATTTTGAAGATTATTTAGCCAAAGCTAAACCTGATCGATTGTTTGCAGTAAGCTCGAAAGTAAAAACAAGCTATACAGATATTGAATACCAAAGCGGTGATTCATTTTTATTTGGCCCTGAAACACGAGGCTTACCACAAGAAATTTTGGATCAATATCCAGGAATAACACTACCTATGCAGTCAGGATCACGCAGTTTGAATCTTTCTAATTGTGTGTCGATTGTGGCCTATGAAGCTTGGCGTCAGCTTAGTTTTGTTAAGCTGTAAGCATTGGTAAAGTCTTTAATATCAACTACTTTTTTGCCAGCTAATTGAACTTTCTCTAAGCTCAATACGCCATCACCAGTTGCTACATGGCAAACACCTTTGGTGCATTTAATTACTTCACCTGGCTTTTCGTCATAGGCAAGGCCTATGACGGTGGCTGATAAAATACGTAATACTTTGCCTTCAAATTTGTCACTTTGTGCATGCGTTTGAGCGATAGGGTAAGGGTTAAACGCCCTAATTTGTTGGTTGATTTGGACGGCACTTTGTGACCAATCAATCCAAGCTTCATCTTTGCTGAGTTTTTTGGCATAGGTGATACCAGCCTCATCTTGAACAGTAGGTGTGAGCTGTT
>JAPYQD010000222.1 GCA_029937335.1 Gammaproteobacteria bacterium | reverse complement strand
CTGGAAGTTGCGCACGTACTGAAATACTATTGGGCCAACAAGGCTTGGCACGCTTAGCAGAATCCCACGTATTAATTGCTGGCTTAGGCGGTGTGGGTGGAGCTTGTGCTGAGGCATTGTGCAGAGCTGGCGTTGGCACCCTTACTTTGGTAGATTTTGACAAGGTGGAAAAAACTGATTTGAATCGACAACTGGTCGCACTCAACTCTACACTGGGTTTGCCAAAAGTCGATGTTTTGACCGATAGATTACACGATATCAACCCCGATATCGTTATCATCAAACGCAATGAATTTATCGACCAAGGTAAGGCACAAGAAATTTCGATTGACGAAGAGCTAGATTTTGTCGCCGATTGTATTGATGCGATTACCTGCAAAACCGCACTCATTGATAATTGTAATAAATCTGGCAAACCCATGATCTCCAGTATGGGTGCTGGCGGAAGACTTGACCCAACTAAAATCACAATCTCTCGCATGGACAAAACTGAAAATTGTGCCTTAGCACGTGAGATGCGAAAGCAACTTAGGCGTATCAAAGCATCACTCAAATTTCCCGTGGTGCACTCTACCGAGTTACAAATTAAAGCCTTGCCTCATCAAGAAATTACAGCGATTGATACCGCGCCTACGGGCAGGCCCAGAGCAGTGAATGGTGCGATTTCTTATATGCCTAATATTTTTGGACTGATGATGGCAGGACACATCATTCAAACTCTATTAAAATCTTAACCTTAATTAAACCCAGGAAAAAACATCATGGTTAGTACTGAAACCCCTGTTTGTGACTTTAACACACCCGCCATTAACTTTAATCTCAAAGGTGTAGATGGGAAAATGCATACTTTAGACAGTTGTAAAGGCGAAAATGGCTTGCTGGTGATGTTTATTTGTAATCACTGCCCTTATGTTAAGGCTATTATTGATCGTATTATTCGCGATACTAAAGAGCTCAAAGCTATGGGGCTTAATACCGTAGCGATTATGTCTAATAATCCGGATGAATACGAAGCAGATTCTTTTGAAAATATGCAAAAAATTTCTAAAGAAATGGATTTTCCATTCCCTTATTTAATCGATGAGACTCAAGAAATTGCAAAAGCTTATGGTGCGGTCTGCACGCCTGATTTCTTTGGTTACAACGCAGATTTAGAATTACAGTATCGTGGCCGACTCGATGCATCGCGTAAA
>JAPYQD010000221.1 GCA_029937335.1 Gammaproteobacteria bacterium | reverse complement strand
ATAAAATGTCAAAAGAAAAATTCGAAAGAACCAAACCCCATGTCAACGTAGGCACCATTGGTCACGTTGACCACGGTAAAACTACCCTAACCGCAGCCATCACAAAAGTCATGGCCGAAGCACGCGGTGGTGAATTCAAAGATTACGCCGATATTGATAACGCTCCTGAAGAAAGAGAACGTGGTATTACCATTTCAACGGCTCACGTAGAATACGAATCAGAAGCTCGTCACTACGCACACGTTGACTGCCCGGGACACGCCGACTACGTTAAGAACATGATTACCGGTGCGGCACAAATGGACGGTGCTATCATCGTAATTGCTGCCACAGACGGCCCTATGGCTCAAACCCGTGAGCACATTCTTTTGTCTAAGCAAGTGGGTGTACCTTACATCGTTGTGTACATGAACAAAGCCGACATGGTTGACGACGAAGAATTAGTAGAACTGGTAGAAATGGAGATTCGTGAACTTCTGGACGAGTACGACTTCCCAGGTGATGACACACCGGTGATCTTCGGTTCTGCACTCAAAGCATTAGAGGGCGACACTTCTGACATTGGTGTGCCTTCAATCTTAAAGCTAGTGGAAGCATTAGACACTTACATCCCTACCCCTAAGCGTGACACCGACAAATCCTTCATCATGCCAATTGAGGACGTGTTCTCAATCTCAGGTCGTGGTACGGTAGTAACCGGTCGTATTGAAGCCGGTAAAGTAAACGTTGGTGACGAACTAGAGATCGTTGGTATCAAGGACACACAAGTAACAACCTGTACAGGTGTTGAGATGTTCCGTAAGTTATTAGACTCTGGCGAAGCCGGTGATAACGTGGGTGTACTACTACGTGGTACTAAGCGTGAAGAAGTAGAGCGTGGCCAAGTATTGGCTAAGCCGGGTTCAATCACACCACACACTAAATTTGAAGCAGAAGTTTATATTTTAAGCAAAGAAGAAGGTGGCCGTCACACGCCATTCTTTAACAACTACCGTCCACAGTTCTACTTCAGAACAACGGACGTAACCGGTGCTTGTCAACTACCTAAGGACGTTGAAATGGTAATGCCAGGCGACAACATTAAGATGGACATTGAACTGCTAGCACCGATTGCAATGGAAGAAGGTTTAAGATTTGCCATTAGAGAAGGTGGCCGTACAGTTGGTGCGGGTGTTGTTTCTAAAGTAACGGCGTAATT
>JAPYQD010000220.1 GCA_029937335.1 Gammaproteobacteria bacterium | reverse complement strand
TTTAGAAAAAAAGTTGGTGATGCCGGGCAGGTTGTTCTGAGCGATATTAACGCCGCCATGCTTGACGAAGGCAGAAAGAATCTAATCAACAACGGTATTTTTGGCGTGGAGTTTGTCCAGCTTAATGCACAACAAATTCCATTTGCAGACAACACTTTTGATTGTGTTAGTATTGCCTTTGGCCTTCGAAACGTCACTGATAAAGATCAAGCACTCAAAGAAATGCATCGTATTCTCAAACCAGGTGGTTGTTTATTAATTTTAGAGTTTTCAAAAACCGACTCTGAATTTTTGAAAAAATTCTATGATTTTTACTCATTCAGCGTCATGCCAAAACTCGGTGGCATGATTGCTGATGACGAAGAATCTTATCAATATTTAGCCGAATCTATTCGCAAACACCCTGATCAAGAAACACTAAAGTCTATGGTGTTGGACTCGGGTTTTGGTTTCTGTGAGTATCACAACCTATCAGGTGGCATCGTCGCATTACACAAGGGCATTAAGGTTTAAATCCTATGCAACACTTTGTGCTTGAACAAGCCTTAAACTATTTGATCGATCAGGGTAATGCAGATCTAGGTGCGCTCAACGGAAAAACGCTGTATTTTGCTCTAGAAGACTTGCCGATCAACGTCAACTTTGTCTGTACCAATGATCGTATTTTTGTCACCACAGACACAAGTGCTGGCGCCGATGTCGACATCAAACTCAAATCTAGTGTTTTCTTAGCGTTATTTCAAGGCGAAGATTTAACCGAATTGCTTCGACAAGACAAAATCATCATTCATGGTGATGTTAAAACCGCGCAATTATTAGTCGACCTACTTCAACAGATTGACATTGACTTCGAAGAAATACTGTCTAAGTATACGGGTGATATTGTCGCCCATCAAGTAGGCAAACTGGCCAAAAGTTTTAAAGCGTCTGACAACCCATTAGAAACACTCAAAGACGAACTAACTACTTTGCTCATCGCGCCAACAAAATCTAAATTATTTAAAAACAAGGACGCCTAAACAGATGCGCAACTTGGTCAGATTTATTGCTATCTCACGTATTTTAATGCGCTATCGATTAGACAGCCTAGTCCTATCTACGCCTTTGTTAAAAAGCTTTAAGCCGCTTTTATATTTAATCCCTTGGCATTATTTTCCGGTAAAGCAATACACACGCGGCGAACGCATTCGTTTAGCACTAGAAGA
>JAPYQD010000219.1 GCA_029937335.1 Gammaproteobacteria bacterium | reverse complement strand
AATAGATTCATCTAATTTTTGCCAAAAATCTTGATCCTCTTTAGCTGCATCATAGTCATGTGATGAAATAATGGTATCAAAATATTGCTCTAAATTGGTGACTCGCATTTTTAATTGAATGGTTTTTCTGTGCGCGTTAGTGACTAAATAAATACGTTTGTTATGTTGTCTAGCTTGTTCTAGAAATTCTAAAACAAACGGGTGTATTTGGATTAAATGCGCCACATCTTCTTTGAGTTTAGCGATGTCTAATTCAAAGACTTTTTGCCAATAATCTAAACAGTACCAGTGCAACTTACCCTCCTCTGAACGCATCACAGGGTAGAACTTGTCTTTTGATTCTTGATGAGTAAGGTTGTGCTTATTGGCCAATACCAATGGTAAATACTCCATCCAAAAATGCAAGTCAAAATTCAGATCAAGCAACGTACCATCCATGTCTAACAGGATGGTGTCAATCTCAGACCAATTGATGGGAGAAGGATTTTCCTTCGGCTTTGAGTTATCCTCGGCGCCAGCTTGTGCCATTTGCACTGTCCTCTAAGATAACGCCTGATTCGGTCAGCTCATCGCGAATTTGGTCAGATAAAACAAAGTCTTTATTGGCTTTTGCCTCGTTGCGTTGCTTGATCTTTGCGTCAATGTCTTTATCGGCTAAATCGACACCTCTCTTTTTAGTACCCCCTTGAGGGGTGTGCTTTAAGAAATCATCTGCATCAGTTTGTAAAATACCGATATAGCCACCGAGCTTTTGTAAAAGTTGGGCAAGGGCATTGGCTTGGTCGATGTCTTTTTCTCGTTCAGAATTAATCAATTTGGCTAATTCAAATAAAATACTCAGTGCAATTGGGGTGTTGAAGTCGTCATCCAGCGCTGCATTAAAACGTTTCTCAAAATCAAATCGTTGAGACACTTCGTCCATAGCCGCTTCTGATGCGCTTAATCCACGTGTTGCTGTGTATAAACGCGTTAAAGAAGATTTTGCTAAGTCCAAGTTATCATCGCTAAAATTTAGCGGACTGCGATAATGACTGCTCATAATAAAGTAGCGCAGAGTTTCACCATCGTAGCTTTCCAAAACCGTGCGAATGGTGAAAAAATTATTCAGCGACTTACTCATTTTCTCATTGTCAATATTAACGAATCCAACGTGCATCCAAGTATTAACAAACGTGCAATCGTGCGCACCTTCAGATTGTGCAATTTCATTTTCATG
>JAPYQD010000218.1 GCA_029937335.1 Gammaproteobacteria bacterium | reverse complement strand
CATAAGGATGATGTACATGTCACCATTGAAAACAACGTGTTAACCATTAAAGGTGAGAAAAAAGTTGAAATTGAAGACACAAAAAGACACCGTGTGGAACGTTCGTATGGTTCTTTCGTTAGAAGTTTTACTTTGCCTAAAACCGTTAAAACAACCAATATCAAAGCTGAGTTTGTTGATGGTGTTTTAAGCTTAACTATTACTAAAGTAGCCAAAGTTACACCTAAGCAAATCGAGGTTAAGATTAAATAAACTTATTGCTGTGTCTCGGGGTTAAAAAAGAGTAAATATAACCAAGCCCCAAGACCGGTAATGAGCATGTCTTTTTCGGCGTCCCAGATGTCTCCTTGTGATCCAAGAAAGGAGTCGGTTGAATGAGGTGATTGTTGTTGTTCGTAGAAAATAGCGTAGAGCCATTCTATTATTTCATAAAAACTACCAATACCAAGAAATATCAGAACCAACAAAAAGACCATAGAGCGAAAGCTAGAGAATTTGACGGTTCTAGTAATCACTTCTTTGAATGGTAATACCAATAAAAATCCAAAGGCAAAGTGCACGAGTCGATCATAATGATTACGCTCTATTTCCAGTAGATCGGCAGCCCAGAAACCAATCGGAACTTCTGCGTAAGTGTAGTGCGCACCAATAGTTTGCAAAATACAAAATATAAAAATGAGCCAGTACGAGGTATTGCTAAAAGGTGTTGATTTATAAGTCGATACCACATAGCCAATGCAAATAACAAGGATTAAGTTTTCAGCAACCCATATATCTCGATAAAGTGGGTTGATAGCAAGCGCCACCCAAAAAATACCAAAGATACTTAGCAGTATGGGTGCGATAGATTTATTCATAGCGTGAAATCCTTATGTAAAAATGGCAAGTGACCCGTATTTAATACTTGTGTTTTTATTTTAGCCTTATCATACCAATTGCTGATTTGATAAGGGACCAATGTGTCATGATTACCTAAAATCACCTCTATTGGTATTTTTAATTGATTAAACTCATCTAATAAGTCAGTGGTTAAGAGAATCTCCAATCCTTGATTGAGTGCTTTTGTTGATGCAGGAAATTTATCGATTGATTGATTGAGTGCTTTTAATTGAGCTTTATCTTGAGTTTGTAAGCTAACAAAGCGTTTTAGTCCTTTAGATAAATTCAGCTGTAATGCATCAGAAAATTGACGAAAATTATTCTCATCAATACCATAC
>JAPYQD010000217.1 GCA_029937335.1 Gammaproteobacteria bacterium | reverse complement strand
GCATTACTGTTGGCAAATATTTCATTGAATAACTTAACGGCAATATCAGCTTTGGCTTGATAATAAGGCTTGATCACATCATTTGCCAAATGAATTAATTCCTTGTCTTTAATCATTCGTGTGAGTAGTGATGGGCCGACACTATTGGGCGCTAACACTAAGATTCCGTTCATCCTGCTAATGGCTTCAACAGTGTCGTGATTGGCAATCACAATACCGGTTCTAAGCCCTGGCAAACCTAGCTTAGACAATGACATACATAAAATCGTATTGGTATTCCAACTTAGGGATACGTCAATATAAATGGCACCCGGAAATGGCTGACCATAAGCATTATCAACAATCAGTGGAATGTTATTGGCTTGGGCGATGCTGTCTAGTTTTTCCAGCTCATCATCAGTAATCACATTGCCGGTTGGGTTGGTGGGACGAGAGATACAAATAACACCAATATCTTCTCGCTTAAGCGTTTGTTCTAGTTGATCAAAATCAATCTGATATTTAAATTGCTGATTGTCAAGCTCGTGAATTTTAGGCTTGACCGATACAAACATATTCGCTGATAAACCTTGGTCGGCATAACCAATGTACTCAGGCGCAATCGGCAGTAACACTTTCTTTTTACTGTCATCCGGCATCTCGCCAGCAAATAGATTAAACAATGAAAAGAAGCTACTTTGTGAGCCGTTGGTAATGGCAATATTGCCTTCATCTAAGCTCCAGCCATAATGATCATTCAGCATTTTAACCAAGACTTGGATGAAAACCTCTGATCCTTGTGGACCATCATAGCGCCCTAGCATTTGATCAACTTCGTTATTATCAATCAATGCTTTAAGTTCACTCACAAAAATATCATGTGCCTCAGGTATCAGTGCTGGATTACCGCCGCCGAGCATAATAATATTTTCATCATCGCTATGGTTGGCCTTGCCCAAATCATCCATCAACTGGGTGATACCAGAATAACGGGTAAATTTTTGGCCGAATTTTGAGTAGTTTTTATTCATGATTTTATTTTATGACAAATACCAATGGGTTTTATAAGTATAAATATTCTTCACTATCGATTAAAATAACGCATTGCTACAAACATTTTGAACATGAGTATAGAAAAAATTACCGCCTTTCCAGAAATCACTTTCGCCGTTGTTGAGGGTGAAAATCTTGTTTCCGTTACCCAAGGGTATTACGATATTGACAAGGTAACGAAACACA
>JAPYQD010000216.1 GCA_029937335.1 Gammaproteobacteria bacterium | reverse complement strand
CCTTATCAGTTGAAACTGCTGTACCCCAGTCGTCTTCAACCACAATCGCTTCACCGCCAAAACGTGTGATGTTTTCTTTCATGCGTATGCCGAATACACCATTGATACAGACGATCACTTTATCGCCAGGCTCAACCAAGTTAGCAAAGCAAGTTTCCATTCCTGCAGAACCTGGAGCCGATACCGGCATAGTTAGGTCGTTTTCAGTTTGGAATGCATATTTAAGCGCCTCTTTGGTTTCATCCATCATCCCAACAAAAGCAGGATCTAGGTGACCAATGGTTGGACGTGCCATTGCTGATAAGATTCTAGGGTGTACGTCAGAAGGGCCTGGGCCCATTAAAGTTCTAATTGGTGGATTAAATGATTTCATAGTCTTTTTGTGGTTAATAAAATTAAATAAGCCATTATAATTGCTTGCATGTCTATAGTCCAAGAATTATCTCGCGCTTTACCTAAGGGTATTGTCATTACTGGAGAAGAAAATACTCGCCCATTTGAGTGTGATGGCCTTAGTGTCTACCGACAAAAGCCTTTAGCGGTCGCTTTGCCCGAGAGTATCGAGCAAATTAAACAGATTTTAAAAATCTGTAAAGCCAATAATACGCCTGTAGTGACACGTGGTGCAGGTACGGGTTTGGCAGGTGGCGCCATGCCGTTGGAAAAGTCAATCGTATTGGGACTCTCAAAACTTAACAAAGTTAAGTCTATAGATGCAGAAAATCAATTAGCTGTCGTTGAACCAGGTGTTAGAAATATCGCTATTAGTGAAGCAGTTGCTGAATATGGCTTGTATTACGCACCCGATCCATCAAGCCAAATTGCCTGTACGATTGGCGGTAACGTGGCTGAGAACTCAGGCGGTGTGCATTGCCTTAAGTATGGTTTAACGGTACACAATATCGAATCTTTAACGATGCTAACCATGGACGGTGAAGAGCTAACCCTGAGTCGTCAAGACGACGGCATGGGCTTGTTGGCGCTGATGAATGGTTCTGAGGGCTTGTTAGGCATTATGATTGAAATCACGGTGAAGCTTACCCCAACACCGCAACTCGCCAGAGTGGTGATGGCGGCTTATGATTCAGTACGTGATTGCGCTAATGCCGTGGCTGATATCATTAAAGCCGGTATTATTCCAGCAGGTTTAGAGATGATGGATAAATTTGCTATTGAAGCGGCTGAGGGTTTTGCACAAGTAGGTTATCCATTAGATGCTCAAGCTT
>JAPYQD010000215.1 GCA_029937335.1 Gammaproteobacteria bacterium | reverse complement strand
CATATGCCTATGTGAAAGCTCCGCTGCGGATGTAAGCGCTGCTGCTGAATATTTAACCTTGTGATGGTCTTGATAGTATTTTTTAAGCCCATGCAGGATCTTAATCGTATCTTCTACTGAAGGCTCATCAATGTCAATTTTTTGGAAGCGACGGGTGAGCGCATGGTCTTTTTCAAAAACTTTACGATACTCTTCATAAGTGGTTGAGCCCATACACTTCAGCGAACCATCAGCCAAGGCTGGTTTGAGTAAATTAGAGGCATCGAGTGAACCGCCAGACACGCTACCCGCACCAATTAAGGTGTGAATCTCGTCAATAAATAAAATGGAATGAGGGATTTTTTCAAGATCAGTGAGCACCGCTTTTAAGCGTTTTTCAAAATCACCACGATATTTTGTGCCAGCAATCAGCACACCGATATCGAGTGAATAAATACTGGCTTCCTTAAGTACGTCTGGCACTTTACCATCAACAATATTTTTAGCAATACCTTCAGCAATCGCAGTTTTGCCTACGCCGGCCTGGCCGACAAAAAGTGGATTATTTTTACGACGACGAGACAATATTTGCACAGTGCGTGTTACTTCTTCTTCTCTACCTAAAAGCGGGTCAATCTTGCCAGCTTTGGCCTTTTCACACAGGTTAATGGTGTATTTTTCAAGTGACGATTTTTTAGGTTTTTTACTATCAGATTCTATTCTAGGCGTTTCTTCGATCGATTCAGGTGCTCGAGTTACAATACCTTCCATCACATCTAACCGAGAAACGTTGTTGAGCTTTAATAAATAAACTGCATGTGATTCTTTTTCAGAAAAAATACTCACCAATACATTCATCGCAAATACAGTGTTTTTTTGCGCTGATTGTGCCTGATACACGCTACGTTGCAATACTCTTTGAAACCCAACAGTAGGGACGATATCTACATCAGAATCTTGTGCAAGTAACGGTGTATGGGAATCGATATACTCTTCTAATTCGCCACGCAATTCATCAACATCTGTGCGCTTATTACGCAAGAAAGTAACAATTTCATCAATGTTCAATAAAGCCAATAACAAGTGTTCGACCGTCACAAACTCTAGGCGATTATTACGCGCCTGGGTCATCACAAAGTTAATTTCTTGCTGTAATCCTGTTTCAATCATAATTTTATTATACCTTAATCACTTAATTCTCTAATGACACACATCAAAGGTTGCTCGTATTTACGAGAAAAATCTGTCACCTGTGATA
>JAPYQD010000048.1 GCA_029937335.1 Gammaproteobacteria bacterium | reverse complement strand
AGTGTTGATCAAGCTCTTTAGCAATGGCTAAGGCTGGAAATATATGCCCACCGGTGCCACCAGCCATAATTAAAATTGTCTTTTTTTGTTTAGACATAATCTCTTTGTTTGCTATATGGCGATCTGTTTTCCATGTCGATTCTAAGAATGATTGCTAAGGCAATAATAGAAAAAATCATACTACTGCCGCCATAACTGATCAGTGGTAATGTAAAGCCTTTGATTGGCATCAAACCAAGATTCATCGCAATATTGACACCGACTTGCATTGAGAACCAAGTACATATTCCAAACGCCACATAAGAGCTGTATTTTCTACCGTGTTTAAGTGCTTCTTTGGCGATGTTAAAGCCTTTGTTAATAATATAGGCAAAACTAAACAAAACAAACAACATGCCAATAACACCAAGTTCTTCACCAATAATTGCAAAAATCATGTCAGTATGAGACTCAGGTAATTTAGTGTATTTTTGAATACCAGCGCCTAGCCCTGTACCCGTCCAATCCCCTCTACCAATACCAATTAAGGCTTGTTTAGTTTGATGGACACCGTCTTTTCCCCATAAATCATTTAACCAAAATGAGAGTGCTCTTTCTAATCTAACAGGGTCAAAAACATAAATATAAATACTAAACCCACCTAAAAGGGCTGCAACAGCCATAAGTGACTCCTTGAAAAAGGAGCCTGCAATAAATAACATACCAAGTGCGGTAAGCGTGATAATAATAGTGGCGCCTAAATCAGTTTCTAGCATTGTTAATAGGCCAGATGAGGCAACAATAATCAAGGTTTTTCCTATACCGGTTAAAGACCCAGTCACTTCTTTTTCTTGACGGATTAAGAAACCAGCCATAAATAAAATCATGGCTAATTTCATCATTTCAGAAGGTTGAAAATTGAACAACCCAACATTGATCCAGCGATACGAACCACCAATTTTTCCAGCACCAATATAAGGAATAAATACCAATGTTAGTAATATGAGTGTCACAATAAAAGCAATACCAGAGTGTTTTTTAAAAAATGAAATTGGCGTTTTCAAAACAAAAAAACCTGCAATAAGGCCGAGACCAATATAAATCCCTTGTTTAATAACTTTTGGCGTTCCCTCAAGGTGTGCAGAGGCAGAAAAAGTCATGATTAAACCAAAGGCCATCAAAACTAAAATAGTAATGAGTAATTTTTTATCGGGAGATTGTCCGGTTTTATTGAATATCAAGCTTGTAATGTGAATAACTAAAGAACTTATATTTTATACCCTAAAAGCAATGGCTAATAGTTGAGCTTTTATCGTGATTAGGGGATAATGTTGCTTTTTGTAAATTTGCCCAGCCATTATGATTTCTACTGCCAATATCACCATGCAATTTGGTGAAAAACCTTTATTTGAAAATATTTCTATCAAATTCCAAGGTGGTAATCGCTACGGCTTAATTGGCGCAAACGGTTGTGGTAAATCAACTTTCATGAAAATCTTAACGGGTGAGTTAGCGCCTTCTAATGGTACGGTAAGTATTAGTGATGGTGAGCGATTGGGCGTTTTGCGCCAGGATCAATTTGCTTATGAGGAATTCCGTGTCGTTGATACAGTGATCATGGGTCACGAAAAGCTTTGGAAAGTTAAAAAAGAAAGAGACCGTATTTATGCTTTGCCAGAAATGAGTGACGAAGACGGCATTAAGGTCGGTGAATTAGAAATGGAATTTGCCGAGATGGATGGCTATATGGCCGAGTCTTCTGCTAGCGAGTTGTTACTTGGGCTGGATATTCCTGAGGAGCAACATTACGGCTTAATGAGTGAGATTGCCCCTGGTTGGAAGCTACGTATTTTGCTTGCTCAAGCATTATTCTCTGATCCTGAAATCTTGTTATTAGATGAGCCAACCAACAACTTGGATATCAATTCTATTAGTTGGTTGGTTGATGTTTTAAATGAGCGCAAAGCTACGATGGTGATCATTTCTCACGATAGGCATTTCTTAAATGGCGTATGTACCCACATGTCTGATTTGGATTACGGTGCACTGAATACTTTCCCAGGTAATTACGATCAATTTATGATTGCTGCAACGGCTATTCAGGAAAAAATGCAAACGGATAATGCTAAGAAAGAAGCTAAGATTAAAGAGCTTAAGCATTTTGTCTCTCGCTTTTCTTCAAATGCTTCTAAAGCTAAGCAAGCAACATCACGTCAAAAGCAACTTGAAAAAATTGAGCTTAATGATATTAAACCCTCTTCAAGGGTAAGCCCGTACATTATCTTTAATCAAGAAAACAAACTCCATAGAAATATATTAGAAGTGGAAGGATTGGCAAAAAGTTTCGATGGTGTTGAGGTCTTAAAAGACATCGGTTTCTTATTTGAAGTCGGTGAGCGCGTGGCTATCATTGGTCAAAATGGTATTGGTAAAACCACCTTACTACGTACTTTAGTTGGTGAGATAAAAGCTGATAAAGGCAAAATTAAGTGGAGTGAAAATTCAAATATTGGCTATTACGCACAGGATAATACTGCTGATTTTGAGAAGGATATGACGGTATTAGACTGGATGAGTCAATTCAAGAGTGAGAAAGATGACATTCAAGCGATGCGTGGTATTCTTGGAAAAATGCTATTTGGCAAGAATGATATCATTAAGAGTGTTAAATCACTTTCTGGTGGTGAAAAAGGCAGAATGTTATTTGGTAAGTTGATGTTACAAAAACCAAATGTATTGGTGATGGATGAGCCAACTAACCACTTGGATATGGAATCAATCGAGGCACTTAACCTTGCACTGGATAATTATGAGGGTACACTTATCTTTGTCAGTCACGATAGAGAGTTTGTTTCATCATTATCTACTAAAGTTGTAGAGCTTAAAGAAGATGGCATGCATTACTATTCTGGCAACTATGAGGACTACTTAAAATCACAAGGATAAAATGATTGCAGCAGTATTGAAAAGGTTTGTTAAGCGTCAAGGCTTTGATTCCGCTGCAATACTGTCATTCGATACTTTGTTTGCCATTGTGCCTGGCCTGGCATTAGGTTTAAGTGTTTTTTCTCTCTCTCCTTATTTTGCTGATCTACAACAACACCTAGAACAATTTTTGTTCACACAGTTGTTGCCGCAAAATTACGATGCGGCCAAAGACTATATTCAACAATTTATCGTACAAGCGCAGTCACTCAAAGGGCTAACCTCTGGTTTTTTGGTATTTGCGGGGATGTTGCTTTTATATGAAGTAGATAAGCGCGTGAATTCAATGTGGCATGACGCACATCATCGTCACTGGATGCAGGGTTTAATTTCTTACTTATTCGTCTTATTTTTAGGGCCAATTTTTGTTGGTGCCTCGTTATTCTTTAGTTCTTATGTGATGGCCTTAGAACTTTTTAATCAACTACCAATGGCGGGTTATGCGCCATTCATAGCGCCATTTGTCTTATCCAGTCTAGGTTTTGCAATTTTGTATTATGCCGTTCCGCTAGAGAGTGTACGTTTTAGTAATGCGCTTAAAGCCGGTGTGATTGCAGCAATAGGTTTAGAAATTATTAAGTATGCCATGTTTGCCTATATTCAATATTTCCCCGTATACGAGTTGATTTACGGTACTTTATCGATACTGTTGTTGGTTATGTTATGGGTTTACTTAGCATGGATAATCGTATTGCTAGGGGCTAGCTTTTGTTATTGCTTTGAAAACAAAGAGTTGGTCAAACTCGACAATTAGCGTAAAATTAGCAAACTTTAATATAGTTAAATTTATATGTTCACAGGCATTATTCAAGCCATTGGTCAAATCAAAACTAAAGACATGCACGATAAAGGTGCGGTGTTGAGTTTTGCCTCAAGCGAGCTAGATTTTTCCAATGTTGCGATTGGTGATAGTATTGCTGTGAATGGTGTGTGCTTAACGGCGATTGAAATTAGCGACAACAGTTTTAAAGCAGATCTCTCTCAAGAAACGCTAGATTGCTCTATTTTTGGCGATTTATCTGTGGGTGATGATATTAATCTTGAAAAAGCTTTGAGGCTCAATCAAGGTATTGATGGTCATCTAGTGAGTGGTCATGTCGATGGACAGGGTGAGGTAGTAGATAGAACTATCCAGGGTGAGTCAACGCGTTTTAAAATAAGCGCCCCGCAGAATTTGGTAAAATACATTGCTAGAAAAGGCTCAATCACCATTAATGGTGTGAGCTTAACAGTTAACAGTATTGATGCTAACGTATTTGATGTCAACATTGTGCCACATACATTAACAGCAACAACACTAGGGTTGCTTAATATAGGCAACCAAGTCAACCTTGAGGTTGATTTAATTGCCAGACACCTTGAACAATTATTAAACAATAACAAATCATAATGAAAGCAACGATTGAAGAAATCTTAGAAGACTACAAACAAGGCAAGATGATTATCTTGATGGATGATGAAGATCGTGAGAACGAAGGCGATTTGATTATTCCTGCGGCTACTTGTACCAAAGAAGACATTAATTTCATGGCAACTCATGGTCGTGGCTTGATTTGCTTGACCCTAACCCAAGAGCGTTGTAAACAACTTAACTTGCCACTTATGGTGGCGCAAAATAACGATGCTAATGGTACTAACTTTACGGTTTCTATCGAAGCTGTAGAGGGTGTGACCACGGGTATTTCAGCTGCAGATAGAGCCAAGACCGTTTTGGATGCAGTGGCAAAAGACGCAACACCTGCTGATATTGTACAGCCGGGTCACATTTTCCCTTTAATGGCACAACCTGGCGGCGTACTGATTCGTGCTGGGCATACTGAAGCTGGTTGTGATCTTGCACGTCTAGCAGGTTATGAGCCAGCCTCAGTCATTGTTGAAATCCTTAATGAAGATGGCACTATGGCACGCCGTGATGATTTAGAAATTTTTGCCAAAAAGCACGATATTAGATGGGGCACAATTGAAGATTTAATCTCTTACCGTGTTGAAAATGAAAAAACCATTGAGCGCATTAATGAGCGTGAATTTAAAACCGAGCATGCAACCTTTAGAATGGTTTCATTCCTAGACAGTATTCACAATGAGACCCATCTGGCCTTGGTTAAAGGGGAGGTTACTGATGACGGTATAACTTGTGTGCGTGTACACATGGAAGACACTTTTAAGGATGTATTGCATGAGGCTAGCCCAAGTTTTGGTGTCGAATCAGCGCTAAAGCATATTGCTAAATCAGACAACGGTGTGTTCTTATTGTTAAGAAAACAAACGGATAAATCAATCCTACAAAATATTGATTCTACAGTTCGAGACAATGGCGGCGACGATATTAAAACCTACGGCGTCGGTGCGCAGATTTTGTCTGATCTAGGCGTTAAGAAGATGAGAATTTTAGGCAGCCCTAGAAAACTACATGGTCTTAAAGGTTTTGGCTTGGAAGTGGTTGAATACGTTGACACCCAAAAATAAGGAAAATGATGGAATTTAAATTTGATCGCGATGCCAATCAAGATTTTTTAGTCAATGCTAAAGTGGCTATTATTGTGGGTTATTTTTATCAAGATATTGGTGATAAACTATTAGCGGCAGCACATGAAACCTTAGTCAAATACGGCATTAATAAAAACAACGTTAACGTATTTTATGCACCAGGCGCCTTTGAGATTCCACTATTGGCTAAGCGTCTAGCGGCGCAAAAATCAGCTGGTGAAAATCTGTATGACGGTATTGTCACTTTGGGTGCTGTAATTAATGGCGAAACCCCACACTTTGATTTTGTCTGTAATGAGTGTGCTCGTGGTGTTGCTGATGTATCTTACCAGTACGAAATTCCTACTGCTTTTGGTGTACTAACCACTTCCAACATGGATCAAACCATCGGTAGGGCGGGTGGCTACAAGGGTAACAAGGGTGAAGAGGCCACCATGGCCATGATTGAAATGCTTTATTTGATGAAGCAAGCTGACACTCAAGCCTTTTAACGATGGCATATAAAACTTCAAAGCAACGCTCTCGTGAGCGTGTTGTCCAAGCCCTGTATCAGTACCTAGTATCAGGTGGTGAAGTGTTGCAAATTGAGCAGCAGTTCCTCAACCAGAAAGAAGGTAAGATTTCCAAAGCATTTTTTTCCAATCTATTCCTTAATATCTTAAGAAATAGAACTGAATTAGACGA
>JAPYQD010000214.1 GCA_029937335.1 Gammaproteobacteria bacterium | reverse complement strand
GATGGTAAAGGCAAGCTGGTGATTAAGCGTGGTATTGAAGTGGGGCATATTTTCCAACTCGGTACCAAATATTCTGAGGCGATGAAAGCTAATGTCATTGGTGAGAGTGGCAAGGCAGTTACGACTACGATGGGTTGTTATGGTATTGGCGTAACACGCGTGATTGCCGCTGCGATTGAACAAAATTATGATGATCGAGGTATTATTTTTCCAGCAAGTATTGCACCGTTTCAAGTCGTGATTGTGCCTATTAATTACAACAAATCTACCCGCGTTAAAGCCTTAGCGGATGACTTATATCAGCAGTGCTCAGAAGCCGGCATTGAGGTGTTACTTGATGATCGTAAAGAGCGTGCCGGCATTATGTTTGCTGATAGCGAGCTTTTAGGTATTCCACATCGAATGGTACTGAGTGATACTCACGCTGATAATGGCAATGTTGAGTATAAGGCTAGAAATGACGCAGATAAAATTGAAGTTAGGTTTGAAGAGGCTTTGTCTTTCATTCAAGGCAGGATCGGTTAATGGTTTGGCTGCAATACTTATTACCACAACATTTGTTGTCGAAACTGATGTTCCGCTTTGCTAGAATTGAAAATACTTGGCTGAAAAATACCTTTACTCACTGGTTTGTTAAATCTTATAAAGTTGATTTGTCTGAGGCAAATCGTGAACAGGTAGAAGATTACACACACTTTAATGATTTTTTTACCCGATCACTCAAACCCAATGCTAGGCCCATTGCTGACAGCGCCATTATTTGTCCGGTAGATGGTGCGGTTTCTCAAGTAGGGAAAATCAACAACACGCAAATATTACAAGCAAAAGGCCGTGATTATAGTGTTGAACAATTATTGGGTAATGATGCAAGATCATCTGAATTTACCGATGGATTTTTCACCACGATTTACCTATCGCCTAAGGATTACCATCGTATTCATATGCCTTATGATGGTAAGTTGGTTTCAATGGATTATATCCCAGGTGATTTATTTTCAGTCAATCAACAAACGGCGCAAAAGGTTGATAATCTGTTTGCTCGTAATGAGCGTGTGGTGTGTTATTTTGAAACAGAATTTGGCCTTTGCGCCTTTGTCTTAGTCGGTGCTATTTTTGTAGGATCTATGCAAACCGTATGGCATGGTCAAATAAACCCGCCTTACAAAAAACAAGTGCAGCATTTTGATTATCAAGACCAAAATATCCAACTTAAAAAAGGGGAAGAAATGGGTCGATTTAATATGGG
>JAPYQD010000047.1 GCA_029937335.1 Gammaproteobacteria bacterium | reverse complement strand
CCTAATACAACAATGGGTTTTTTCATTTTAAAATTTCCAATAAAGTTGACCCCATGGTGGCTGGGGTAGGTGCTACCGCCACGCCTGCAGTTTCAAGTGCCTTGATTTTATCGATGGCTTTGCCACTACCACCACTGATCACTGCGCCGGCATGCCCCATGCGTTTGCCTTTGGGTGCTGTGAGTCCGGCAATGTAAGACACCACTGGTTTAGATACGTTGTTCTTAATATATTCTGCCGCTTCTTCTTCGGCGGATCCGCCAATCTCACCCACCATAATGATAGATTGGGTTTGATCATCGGCTTCGAATAATTCTAAGCAGTCAATAAAGTTCATGCCTTGGATTGGGTCACCACCAATACCAATACAAGTGCTTTGTCCAAGCCCGGCTTGCGTGGTTTGATGTACTGCTTCATAAGTCAATGTACCCGAACGAGAAACCACACCAACACTACCTGTTTGGTGGATATTGCCTGGCATGATGCCGAGTTTACATTCATCAGGCGTAATCACACCAGGGCAGTTAGGGCCAATTAATGTTGAATTTGAGTCTTTTAAAATTGCCTTGATTTTAATCATGTCTTGCACTGGAATGCCTTCGGTGATACAAACGATTACTGGCATTTCAGCTTCAATCGCTTCAATGATTGAAGCGTAGGCGAAGCGCGGTGGTACGTAAATCATGGTGGCATTCGCACCGGTTTCATTCATGGATTCTTGTACTGAATTAAATACGGGCAAGTCTAAGTGGGTTTGCCCACCTTTTCCGGGCGTTACACCACCAACAAACTGTGTGCCATAGGCAATCGATTGTTCAGAGTGAAAAGTACCTTGTTTGCCAGTGAAACCCTGAGTAATAACTTTGGTGTCTTTATTAATGAGTACACTCATGCTGAGACCCCTTCTGACAACGCCACAATTCTGATGGCTGCCTGTGTGAGGTCGGCTTCAGTAGTAATATCAAATTCTGACTCGTCTAATAATGCCAATCCCTGTTTTGCGTTGGTGCCTTCTAAGCGCACAACAATTGGCAAAGTTAAACCGACCTTATCAATAGCTTGCAAGATACCCTCGGCGATTAAATCACAACGGACAATGCCGCCAAAAATATTCACCAAAACACCTTCAACATTGTCTTCAGTTTGAATTAATTCAAAAGCCTTAGCAACACGCTCAGCTGTTGTGCCACCACCCACGTCTAAAAAATTAGCAGGTGAACCGCCATGGTGTTCAATCAGATCCATGGTGGCCATCGCCAAACCTGCGCCATTCACCATACAACCAATTGTTCCATTAAGCGAAATATAGTTCAGCTGGTGCTCATTGGCTTCATTTTCTTTTTCGTCTTCTTGTGAGGTGTCACGCAACTCAACAATATCCTCATGGCGATAGAGGGCGTTATCGTCAAAGTCAATTTTGCCATCGAGTGCCAGTAAGTTGTTTTCTGCCGTCGTAATCAGTGGGTTGATTTCAATCAAACTCACATCTTTACTGGTAAATATTTCATACAAGCCTAATAACGTTTTAGTGAATTGATCAGCCAATTCACCTTTAAGTTTGAGTTGTGATGCAATGGTGGCGCAGTCTTGGGTATTTAAACTACCGAGTGGATCAATTCCAAATTTGATAATTTTATCCGGCGTTTCAGCGGCTACTTTTTCAATATCCATGCCACCTTCAGTCGAAGCTAAAATGGTGATTTTTTGGGTTTGACGGTCAACCAGCAAACCTAAGTAGAGTTCACGTTCAATGTTTTGCCCGCCTTCAATTAGCAGTTGATGAACAGGTAAGCCCTTAGCATCTGTTTGTGGTGTTATTAAGTTCGAACCAAATAATTGATTGCAAGCGTTTTCAACTTCGCTGATTGAGCGACATAAAATCACACCGCCACCTTTACCACGTCCACCTGCATGTACTTGCGCTTTAACAACCCAAAGTTCACCACCCAAGGATGTACAAGCGTCACTAGCTTGAGATACACTATCAATAAGCACCGCTTCAGGCGTTTGAATATTGAATTGTCTGAATAAGGATTTGGCTTGGTATTCGTGTATGTGCATGAAAAAGTGCGTAAAATAAGATGCTTGAATTTTACACTTAATACTTAAAAAAATGGCAAATTACTCTACCAGTCAATTCAAGAATGGCTTGAAATTAATGCTAGATGGCAATCCTTGCTCAATTATCAGTAATGAGATTCGTAAGCCTGGGAAAGGCCAAGCTTCTAATAAAGTCAAGTTGAGAGATTTAATCACCGGCAAAACCTTAGAAAAGACGTTTAAATCTGGCGAATCTGTAGAAGGCGCCGATGTGATGGAATTAGATATGCAATATCTGTATAACGATGGCAGTGAATGGAATTTTATGGATCCAGATACTTTTGAGCAATATCTGATTAATGATGATGCTATGGATGATGTTAGGGGTTATTTAGTAGAACAAGACATGTGTGTGGTAACGCTTTGGAATGACAATCCAATTTCAGTGACACCACCTAATCATGTAATGCTTGAAGTGGTGGATACTGACCCAGGCCTTAAAGGTGATACTGCTGGTACCGGCGGAAAGCCAGCCACGATGAATACCGGCGTGGTGGTTCAAGTGCCATTATTTATTAGTATTGGTGAAAAAGTAAAAGTGGACACACGCACAAACGAATATGCGGGAAGATCTTAAAAAATACAGCGATTTTCTACAAAAAATTCGCACATTTTTTGACAATCAAAGTGTCTTAGAAGTTCAAACATCTGCACTACTCAATACGCCAGCAACTGATGTCTACATTGACTCGCTGAGCATGAAACTCAACCAAGGTATCGACTTAGAACAAACTCGATATTTACACACTTCTCCAGAGCTAGAGATGAAAAAACTCTTGGCAAATGGCAGTGGTGATATCTATCAAATTTGTGAAGTATTCCGTGACAATGAGCAGGGCTCTCAGAACTTTAATGAGTTCACAATGCTTGAATATTATCGCCTAGGTTTTGATATTCACCAGTTGATGGATGATATGGTTCAGCTATTAAAAACATTAGGTATTGAGGGTCGAGTGAGCAAGCTGTCTTATGCACAAGCTTTTTTTGAATATGGCGATATTGACATTCTTAATACTGACTTTGCAGCGTTAAAGGTTATTGCCAGGACACATAGCCTAAGTACAGATTTTGAATGGATTGAAGATTTGCAAATTCTACTCTTTACGCATTTGATCGAGCCAAAATTAAAAGACTTACCCTTGTGTTTTGTTTATGACTATCCAGCCGCACAATCTGCTTTGGCAATAGTGGAAGGTAAAGTATCGCACCGATTTGAGCTGTATATAAATGGGGTAGAGGTTGCTAATGGTTATGATGAGTTGCGTCATGCTAATGAGTATCAAATAGTATTTGAGCAAGAAATAGCAAAACGTAGAATGCTTAAAAAATATACACTTGATTTGAATAAAGGTTATTTAGAGGCTATTCAATCGTCGCTACCCCAGTGTGCCGGCGTGGCTATTGGAATGGTGCGACTGTTCAGTGAAATTAATTTAAAATGAGTCATGATTAAATTTATTTCACTGTTGTTATTTATAGCATTACCTGTGCAAGCATTGCAGCTTTTACAATCAAAAGAAGGCAATGATACGGTTAAACAACGTTTAGAAGAGTCTGCTGACGAGCAGTCATTGTCTGCCAAACAACTTCACACCCAATTGAGAAAATCTGCCAAAAGTGGTGATGCTCGATCACAGTTTAGTTTGGCCAACATGTACCACAAGGGTATGAATGTTAAACAAGATGTTAAGTTGGCTTTTTATTGGTACACCCAAGTTGCTGAACAAGGCTATGCCACGGCTCAATTTAATCTAGCGGAAGATTATTACCGTGGTATCGGTGTTACCCAAGATTTAGAGCAAGCACTGTTTTGGTATGAAAAGTCAGCCCAACAAGATTTTGTGGATGCGCAATACAAAGTGGCCAACATGTATCACCAGGGTGAGGCCTCCACAGTGGATTATGATCAAGCCCACTATTGGTATGAAAGAGCGGCTCAGCTTGGTTTTGCGCCAGCACAATTAGAACTGGCCAAGCTTTATGAAATAGGCTTAGGTACTGAAAAAGATTTAAGGTTGGCTCAGCATTGGTACGAAAAAGCAGCCATACAATTAGACGCTGAAGCGCAATATTATTTAGCAGATTTCTTTGAGCGTCAGGGTGAGCCAATGCAGTCGTTGCTCATGTA
Source organism: Gammaproteobacteria bacterium (assembly GCA_029937335.1). Taxonomy (GTDB): domain Bacteria; phylum Pseudomonadota; class Gammaproteobacteria; order PS1; family Pseudothioglobaceae; genus Thioglobus_C. Next base: position 1,944 of record JAPYQD010000047.1, on the reverse strand, counting down.
TCGAAAGTCAGCTAATCAAGGATTTACATTGTCACAATCTCGTTTATCAGATTTATATAATCGAGGTTATCTGGTTAATCAAGACGATGCATCGGCACTCAAATGGGCACTTTTGGTGGCCAAAAAAGGCGGCGTTGATGCGCAGTTTTTATCAGCACAAATCTATCATCAAAGCACTCAAATTAAGCAAGATTTACCTCAGGCAATAAAATGGTACAACAAAGCTGCCGAACAAAATCATGCCCAAGCGCAGTATCAACTAGCAACGTTATACGCAAAAGGTAATGGCGTAGATCAAGATGCCAACCGAGCTGCGCAGTTGTATCAGGCGGCAGCTAATCAAGGTTTGGCCGTGGCGCAACATGCATTAGCATTACGTTATCTGCGAGGCGAAGGGGTAGAAAAAGAGGATACAAAGGCAACCGAATGGTTATTAAAGTCTGCCAAGGGCGGATATGCACCGGCGCAATATTTATTAGCATTAAGATATAAGCTAGGCCAAGGTGTTGAAAAAGACACTGAGCAAGAAGCTTATTGGTATCAAAAGGCAGCCAACCAAGGTAATACAGAGGCTCGATACCATCTAGCTTTATTGTTATTAACAGGTGATGGAGCTGATAAAGATTCGGAAAAAGCACTCTCGATGCTGCTGAATTTATCAGTGCAAGAGCACGCATTAGCGCAATATCAACTGTACAAAATTTACAACCAAGGCGAAATTGTTAATCGAGATGAAACCTTGGCCAGGGTCTATTTGCATCGGTCATCAGAGGGTGGATACTCCATCGCCCAATTCCAACTAGGCCATCTTTATCAGCAAAAACAATTATGGCAAGATGCAGTTAAATGGTTAAAGTTATCTGCTCAAAAAAATTACGCACCTGCAAAATCATTACTGGCCGAAGTAAAATTAGCGGCAGACAAAATTGCTGAGGAAAAAGCCAATAGCGACAATACTGAAGTGCTCGAATCGAATGATACTGATTTAGAAACATTACAAATTCAATCTGAGTCAGTGCCCCCACTTTTAAGTGTTAACCCTAACGAGCCCGTGTTAAATTTAATCCCTACTAATGAAGAGAAAATTGCCCGTTCATTGGCTGACAACACTAAGGTTATGAGTAATGTTGAAAAGCTAGTGATCAGTGCTAAGCAAGGCAACCCGATTGCCCAGCATAATTTAAGCACCTTGTTTAGCATTGGCGCTTTGGTACCGAAAGACAATAGGAAGGCTTTTATGTTGATGCAAGAAGCTGCCAAACAAGGATTGACACAATCTCAAAACTCTTTGGCGATGATGTATATCAATGGTGTTGGCGTTGAGCCCAATTACCAGTCGGCTTATTTTTGGGCTAGTACCTCAACGCGTCAAGGTGACCAAGAGGGTAAGCAGATTCTATCCTATCTAGTCTCTATTGCTCAATAGACCGATGACACATAAACCAATATCCAATTTTTGGCAAACACTCACATTGGATCAAATGAGCCGAACTCAGTGGGAGTCGCTTTGTGATGGTTGTGGGCGTTGCTGTTTGCACAAATTGGAAGATGAAGATACCGATGAAATTTACTTTACAGACGTGGCTTGTCGCTACTTAGATGAAGAAACCTGTCAGTGTCCGCATTACGATACTCGCCAATCTTTAGTGCCAGACTGCCTAACCATTTATCCTGATTGGGGTGAAAAATTTAACTGGCTGCCAAATACTTGTGCTTATCGATTACTCTCCGAAGGCAAGGATTTATTTGACTGGCACCCGTTGATTAGTGGTGATGCTAATTCAGTACACTTAGCTGGTATTTCTGTACGTGGCCGCACCTTTAGAGATGACAAGGTGGCTGAAGAAGACATCTATAAACACGTCATTACTTGGGTGGACTAATGAACAAAAATATAGCATTATTACTGTTACTACTAACCACGAAAGTTTTTGCACAGTGGCC
>JAPYQD010000046.1:1633-6228 GCA_029937335.1 Gammaproteobacteria bacterium | reverse complement strand
GTTTTAATCACATCTAAATTATGCTCAATAATCACAATGGTATTTTCACGCTCGCGTAGGCGGTTAATCACTGCTAGCAATTGCTTGATATCGTGAAAATGTAAGCCTGTGGTTGGTTCGTCTAAAATATAAAGGGTTTGACCCGTATCTATTTTAGATAACTCTTTAGCCAGTTTAATTCGCTGCGCTTCACCGCCTGATAAGGTGGTGGCATTCTGTCCTAAAGTAATATATGACAAACCAACATCCATCAACGTTTGTAATTTTTGTTTAATCTTTGGCAGAGGCTCAAAAAACACCACTGCGTCTTCAACCGTCATTTCTAAAACTTGCGCAATGGTTTTACCCTTGTAAAAAATCTCTAAAGTTTCACGATTGTATCGACGACCATGACACACGTCACAAGGCACATAAATATCAGGTAAGAAATGCATCTCCACCTTGATCAAGCCATCACCCTTACAAGCCTCACAACGTCCACCTTTAACATTAAAACTAAAGCGCCCAGCCTTATAACCGCGTGAACGCGCCTCTAGAGTTTGAGAAAACAAATCACGAACCAATGAAAACACACCGGTATAAGTTGCCGGGTTTGAACGTGGTGTACGGCCAATTGGACTTTGATCGATATTAACCACCTTGTCAAAATATCCAAGCCCCTCAACAGAAGTGTGAGGCGCAGGTGTTGTTTGTGCACGGTTCAACTCTCTAGCTGCTAAAGCGTATAGCGTATCGTTAATCAAGGTGGATTTTCCAGAGCCTGAAACACCGGTGATACAAGTAAGCACACCTACTGGAATTGACAAATCAACTTGATCAAGATTATTGCCTGAAGCACCTCGGATCTTAAGCCAGTTTTGTGCAGTTTTTCGCTCATTCGGAATCGCAATACTCTGACGACCACTAAGGTAGTCACCAGTGAGGGATTTAGGATTGTCTCTGATTTCTTGTGGCGTACCACAAGCAATAATCTCACCACCATGTTTACCTGCACCTGGGCCGATATCAATCACATGATCTGCCTGATTAATCGCATCTTCATCATGCTCTACTACAATCACTGTATTGCCAATATCTCGTAAATAAGTTAACGTATTTAACAACTTTTCATTGTCTCGTTGATGAAGGCCAATTGACGGCTCATCCAAGACATACAAAACACCCATTAAGCCCGCACCTATTTGGCTAGCCAAGCGAATGCGTTGTGCTTCGCCACCGGATAAAGTGCTAGAGCGACGCTCTAAACTTAAATATTCCAGACCGACATTAATCAAAAATTCTAAGCGCTGAATGATTTCTTTTAAAATCTTATCGGCAATTGCACCGCGAGCGCCTTCCAATTTTAAATCTTTAAAAAACTCATAAATATTGGCAATGGATAGTTTGGTAATATGCGATAAATTGTAACCGCCAATAAACACATTTCTGGCAGACTCATTCAGTCGATCCCCTTCACAACTGGCACAATCTTTAGTGACCACATAACGTGACAATTCTTCACGTACAGATCGAATTTCGCTTTCTTCATAACGACGCATCATTCTTGGAATAACACCATCAAATGGCTTGGCTTTGTTTGCCCAACCCTTGCGTCCCTTAATTTTTGAAAAATCGATTTCATCTTCACCGCTGCCATACAGAACAATGTGCTTATGTTCATCACTCAATAATTCATATGGGGTGTCAATACTAAAACCATAATATTGCCCGACCAGCATTAAAATTTGATAAAAATAAGCATTCGATCGGCCCCAGCCATAAATCGCACCATCAGCCAAACTCATTTCAGGATTGGCCACCACTTTACCTTCATCAAAAACATCTCTAACACCCAGCCCATCACAACTTGGGCAGGCGCCCACTGGGTTATTAAATGAAAACAATCTTGGCTCTAACTCTTCTAAAGAATAGCCACACTCAATACAAGAAAACTTAGCTGAAAATACCAATTCTTCTTGTTCTGTTTCACTGTCCATTGATGCAATACGCACCAAACCCGCACTTAAATTCAAGGCCGTTTCTAAAGATTCAGACAAACGAGAAGTAATATCTTTTCTAACTTTAAGACGATCGACCACAATCTCAATGGTGTGATGTGTTTTACCATCAAGTTCGCTCATGTCATCCAGATACACAACCTCGCCATCAACGCGTGCACGTAAAAAACCCTGATGCGACAATTCTTCAAGCATTTTTTTATGGCTGCCCTTGCGATTTTGCACCACTGGCGCAAGCAACATAATCTTGACGCCTTCGGGTAAAGCCATGATTCCATCCACCATCTGTGAAACGGTTTGCGAGACTAAATCGATCTTATGTTCGGGGCATTTTGGCATGCCGGCACGGGCAAACAACAATCTTAAATAATCATAAATTTCAGTAATGGTGCCAACGGTTGAACGTGGATTATGTGAAGTGGCTTTTTGCTCGATAGAAATCGCCGGAGACAAGCCTTCAATATGATCAACATCAGGCTTTTCCATTAAGGATAAAAACTGGCGTGCATAGGCTGATAAAGACTCTACGTAACGGCGCTGACCTTCAGCATAAATTGTATCAAAAGCCAATGATGACTTGCCTGAACCAGACAATCCGGTAATAACAACTAACTTGTTTCTAGGGATATCGATATCGATATTTTTTAAGTTGTGGACTCTGGCGCCACGAATGCTAATATGATCCATTCTAATGTGATAAAAATATGTCGGACAAAGGGTTCATTATAACGCTCACGCAATGTAAAATCTAAAATAATTTAACGACTCTGTTAAGAATGAGCAAATACAAACGCATCTTATTAAAACTCAGTGGTGAGGCTTTGGCCAGCGCTGAGAATACTGTCGATCCAGATACACTTGGTAAAGTTGTCAACATCATCCAATCTGCACTTGATCAAAAAGTTGAAGTCGGTATTGTTGTTGGTGGTGGCAATATTTTTAGAGGGGCGGCATTGGCTGAGGCGGGCATGAACCGTGTCACTGGCGATCATATGGGCATGTTAGCCACCGTCATTAATGCTTTGGCTATTGCAGATGCTTGCAAACAATCTGGCATTGATGCACTGGTTATGTCAGGTTTTCCAATTGGTGGTGGTGTTTGTGATCCAGTAGATCACAATAAAGCTAAGCAAGCGCTTAGCAAAGGCAAGGTGGTTATTTTTTCAGCAGGAACAGGTAGTCCTTGTTTCACCACTGATACTGGCGCTGTGCTACGTGGTATTGAAATTGGTGCTGATATCGTCTTTAAAGCCACTAAAGTAGATGGTGTCTATACCGATGACCCAATGAAAAATCCTGATGCGACTCGTTACGATTCATTGAGCTTTGATGAAGCCATTGAAAAAAATCTTCAAATTATGGACACAGCCGCTTTTGCTTTGTGTCGTGAACACAAATTAGAAATCTGCGTCTTCAGTATGCTTGAAGATCCAAAGACCTTGTCTAATATTTTAAAAGGTGAATCGCTAGGCACCATTGTAGGCTAGCAATAATCAAAGGAATAATATGTTAAATGAAATCCAACAAGATGCTAATGAGCGCATGAATAAAACCATCACTTCTCTAGAAAATGCATTCAGTAAAATTCGTGCAGGTCGCGCCCATCCATCCTTACTTGAGCAAATTCAAGTTGATTATTACGGCTCAATGGTGCCTATCTCACAAGTGGCTAATATCAATGCTGAAGATTCACGCACTCTTAAAGTATCACCATGGGAAAAAGACATGGTGGCTGTCGTTGAAAAAGCCATCATGATGTCTGATTTAGGGCTTAACCCACAAACAGTCGGTCAAGTAATGCGCATCCCTCTACCACCACTCACCGAAGAGCGTCGTCGTGAATTAGTACGCATAGTTAAAGACGAAGCCGAACAAGCCAAAGTTGCTATTCGTAATATTCGACGTGATGCTAACTCTGATTTTAAAGAACTGTTAAAAGAAAAAGAAATCTCAGAAGACGAATCACGTAAAGCAGAAGACAACATTCAGAAAATTACCGATGATCACGTAAAGTCAGTCGATGATAAGCTCAATGAAAAAGAAAACGCTTTACTTGAAATCTAAATCAGCGTCTAACAGACAATAAAAAAGCCCGCATTGCGGGCTTTTTTATTGATTTAAATAATTAGCTTATTTAAATTCTTCAACACAAGTGTAGTAATCTGCCCATCTGTTTGGTGAGAATAATGTACCCATTGCATCAATCGGGCCAGTATTGTAAACAGAACCGCCAGCTAACGCATCCATGAATCGAGCAATGTTATCATCAGACAAGCCAAGCTTATCTTTACAAGCAATATGTGCTACCTTAGTGACTGGAATGCCAGCCGGTGTTGTGCCTAATACTAACTCTTGTGGATCTTGATTGCCCACAACTGTTTGATCAGCAACCGGTGCAATTTCATCAAATGACTCAACTGGACCCCTATCCTCGGGATCACCACCTGCCATTACGCTAGTTGCTAAAGCAAACGCTGCTACAAAACTTAAAGTATTTTTCATTATTTTTTATATCTCCGATAAAGTTAAAAGTTGACTTCTCCCCTCTTTGATTCTATATTTTATACTACTTATTTTTAATCACAAATGTTTATGCTT
>JAPYQD010000046.1:0-1533 GCA_029937335.1 Gammaproteobacteria bacterium | reverse complement strand
ACATTGCATACTTGGCTGGAGCAGGCTGGTTTTAGTGAGATTAAGCTGGTAGACGTCACTAAAACCACACCTAAAGAACAGCGAGCCACCCATTGGATTGGTGACAACACTCAGTCACTCAAAGATTTTTTAGATCCAAATGATGACAACCTTACTATCGAAGGCTTGCCCGCACCCAAGCGGGCAATTTTTGTCTGCCAAAAGTAAGCAGTGCTACGGGTATAATCACCCACATGATTTTTCGCCTGTTTTTTATTACTCTGTTATCTATTACCAATGCTTTTGCTGGTCCGAATATTGTCGTTAGTATCAAGCCAATTCATTCTATTGTTAGCCATCTAACTCAAGGTGTTACTACACCCAGTCTATTATTAGAGAATCAACAATCTGCTCACCATTTCCACCTCAAGCCTTCACAATTATCTTTATTAGATCAAGCAGATTTAGTTATTTCTATACATCCTAATTTTGAAACAGGATTAAGTAAAGCTTTAAATAGTATTGATAGTAGCAAACAATTCATTATTAATAAGCAAGTCACTAACCATCACAGCTGGTTAGATATCAACCACATGCAAAACTTTGCAAAACTGCTTACCGATAAACTAAGTCAAATTGATAAAAATAACGCAGCTACCTATCAAAATAACTTAGCTCAAGTTGATCAAAAATTAGAACAACTTAAACATGCTATTGACCAACAACTGTCTAAGCACAAGACAACACCCATTGCTACATTCTCAAATACATTTGAATATTTTTTTAAATCCAATCATCTACAAAAATCAATCACTGTGACTCAATCACATGGAGATAGGCTCAGTATTCAAAAGATACTCAAAGCCAAACAGACCATGCAAGCCAACCAAACAAAATGCTTGCTCAGCACCACAGAAATACCCAAAAAACGAATCGATGTGTTGATCGAAGGTTTAGACATCAACACGGCTAGTATTGATATTATGGGTTACCAATTAGACAAAGGCACTCTTCATTATTTTGATTTAATGCAAAACATTAGCAACAAGGTTGATCAATGTCTCAAGTAAGATCGGCCTTTAATAAGGCATCATCCCGCTACGATGAACACGCTTTTTTACAAAAGGAAATCGCTGCTCGTCTTGATACAAAGCTGGATGTTATTGCTGGCAACTCTAAAGTTGTCGTTGACCTTGGTGCTGGAACTGGCCTGTTAAGTCAAAACCTAATTAAACGCTTTCCAAATTCACAGCTCATTTGCCTAGATTTTGCTCAAGCGGCTTTAAAACATAACCCATCAAGCCATAAAATCTGTGCCGATGCTTATCATCTGCCATTAGCTGACAACAGTGTTGACATGGTTATTTCCAGTTTAATGATGCAGTGGTGTCCAGACCTTAAGCAACTGTTCTCAGAAATCCATAGGGTACTTAAAAACGACGGATTAATCTTATTCTCTACCTTTGGTCCAGATACGCTTAAAGAGCTTAAAAAGAGTTGGTCAGTGGTCGATAGTGAAACCCATGTTAATACCTTTACCGACATGCATGATAT
>JAPYQD010000045.1 GCA_029937335.1 Gammaproteobacteria bacterium | reverse complement strand
ATTTTTGGCCCAATGAAAGATTTTGAGTGTTTGTGTGGTAAATACAAGCGCATGAAGTTCCGTAACGTCGTTTGTGAAAAATGTGGCGTTGAAGTTACCTTATCTAAGGTTCGTCGTGAGCGCATGGGTCACATTGAATTGGCTGCACCAGTTGCACATATTTGGTACCTTAAATCATTGCCTTCACGTTTAGGTCTATTGATGGATATGACGCTGAAAGATATTGAGCGTGTACTATATTTTGAAGCTTTCTTAGTAACTGATCCTGGTTCTACGCCACTTGTTCATAAGCAATTATTAACCGAAGAGATGTACTTTGATGCACTCGATGAATACGGTGATGATGAGTTTGAAGCGAAAATGGGTGCTGAAGCTATTCAAGATGTTTTAGCAGAAATGCAGCTTGAAAAAGAAGCGGCTAATTTGCGTGAAGACAGCTTAAACACTAAATCTCAAACCAAGCTTAAGAAGTACAATAAACGTCTTAAGTTAATCGATTCATTAATCCAATCAGGTAATAAGCCAGAATGGATGGTGTTAAAAGTATTACCAATTCTTCCGCCAGATTTACGCCCATTAGTGCCGTTAGATGGTGGCCGTTTTGCAACTTCTGATCTGAACGATTTATACCGTCGTGTGATTAACCGTAACAACCGTTTAGGTCGTTTATTAGAGTTAGATGCGCCAGAAATTATTGTTCGTAACGAAAAGCGTATGTTGCAAGAAGCCGTTGATTCATTGATTGACAATGGTCGTCGTGGCCGTGCCGTGATGGGTAATAATCGTCGTCCGCTTAAATCAATTGCTGACATGATTAAAGGTAAGCAAGGTCGCTTCCGTCAAAACTTACTCGGTAAGCGTGTTGACTATTCAGGTCGTTCGGTGATTGTGTGTGGTCCATACCTTAAATTACATCAGTGTGGTTTACCAAAGAAAATGGCTTTAGAATTATTTAAGCCGTTTATGTATAACCGCCTAATAGCTAAAGGTTTAGCTTCAACCATTAAAGCCGCTAAGAAGATGGTGGAAAGTGAAGTTCCTGAAGTGTGGGACATTCTTGAAAAAGTAGTGCACCAACATCCAATATTGCTTAACCGTGCACCAACATTACATCGTTTAGGTATTCAAGCATTTGAGCCTTTATTGATTGAAGGCAAGGCGATTCAATTACACCCACTCGTTTGTGGTGCATTTAACGCTGACTTTGATGGTGACCAGATGGCGGTACACGTACCATTATCTGAAGAGGCACAACTCGAAGCAAGAACACTGATGTTAGCTTCTAACAATGTATTACACCTTGCAAGTGGTGAGCCAATTATCGTACCTTCACAGGACGTTATTTTGGGCTTGTACTACATGACGCGTGATAAGATTAATCAAAAAGGCGAAGGCATGATTTTTGTTAATCCAGCCGAAGCTTTAAACGCTTATGAGTCTGGCGCTGCCACACTACATGCAAAGATTAAATTACGTATTCAAGAATATGAAAAAGTTGATGGCAAATACCAGCCAACAACAAAACGAATTGTTGACACAACCATTGGCCGTGCAATTTTCTCAAGAATTTTGCCAGCCGGTTTGTCATTCGATTTAATCAACGAAGCCATTTCTAAGAAAGTAGTTTCTAATTTGATTCATGTTTGTTATCAAACACAAGAGTTAAAAGACACGGTTATTTTTGCCGATCAGATGATGTATATGGGTTTCCAATACTCAACTAAGTCAGGTATTTCGTTCTGTTCAAATGACATGACTATTCCTGACACTAAAGCAGGCATGATTGAAGCAGCGGAATCACAAGTGAAAGACGTGCAAAAGCAGTACTCACAAGGTGTGGTAACTGATGGTGAGCGCTATAACAAGGTGATTGATATTTGGTCTCGCACTTCAGAGAAAGTGGCTAAGGCAATGATGGATGAAATCGGTTTTGAAGATTTCATCAATGCCGATGGAAAGACTGAAAAGTTAGCCTCATTTAACTCAGTTTATATGATGGCTGATTCTGGTGCTAGGGGTTCTCCAGCACAGATGCGTCAGTTAGCCGGTATGCGTGGTCTAATGGCTAAGCCTGATGGATCAATCATTGAAACACCTATTACTTCAAACTTCCGTGAAGGTTTGAACAACATGCAATACTTTATTTCAACACACGGTGCACGTAAAGGTCTAGCTGATACCGCACTAAAAACAGCAAACTCGGGTTACTTAACCCGTCGTTTGGTGGATGTTGGTCAAGATTTAGTGGTTAATGAATTCGATTGTGGTACTGAAAATGGACTCATCAAAAAAGCCTCAATTGAGGGTGGTAATATTGTGCAAACACTTGGCGCTGCAGTACTAGGTCGTGTGATGGCTGAAGATGTATTGGTACCAGATTCAACTGAAATATTTTTGGCTAAAGGTCATTTAGTGACTTTGGAAGACAAAGATAAGATCGATGAATTAGGTATTGAATCAATCAAAGCGCGTTCTACCATTACATGTGACACTCGCTATGGCGTTTGTTCAGCATGTTATGGTAACGACATGGCTCGTGGTCATCAGATTGGTGTTGGTGAAGCCGTTGGCGTTATCGCAGCACAGTCTATCGGTGAGCCGGGCACACAGTTAACCATGCGTACGTTCCACATTGGTGGTGCAGCATCTGCATCAACAGCGGTAAGTAGTGTCAACATTAATACAGACGGTGTCGCTCATTTAGAAGGCATGAAGTCAATTACTAACGCTAATGGCGACCTAGTGGTGATTTCTCGTTCGGCTGAAGTTACGATTCGTAATACCAGAGGCCAAGAAGTTGAGCGTTATAAGATTCCTTATGGTGCGATCGTTCATGTTCAAGATGGTGGCGCTGTTAAAGCAAAAGATAAGATTGCAGATTGGGATCCGCATACGCATCCAATTATTTCTGAGCAGTCAGGTCGCGTGGTTTTTGTTGATTTTGTTGAAGGTGTTACGGTTAACAAAAATACAGATCCATTAACCGGCTTAACTTTCTTCGAAATGATTGATGAAGCGGAAAGATCAGCAGCAGCGAAAGGCTTGAAGCCACTGATTAAGATGGTGGACGAAAAAGATTCAGAGATGGTGCTATCAACACATTACTTGCCTTCAACAGTGAAGATCAACCTAGAAGACAATCAAGTCATCACCGCAGGTGAAGTCTTGGCTAAGATTCCAAAAGATCAATCTAAGACCAGTGATATTACCGGTGGTCTACCACGTGTTGCTGACTTGTTTGAAGCACGTAAAGCGAAAGATCATTCAATCCTTGCAGAAACAGCCGGTGTTATTAGTTTTGGTAATCCAACTAAATCTAAAGACCGTTTGGTTATTACTTCTGTAGAAGGTGAAGCGACTGAGATGATGATCCATAAATGGCGTCAAATTAACGTCTTTGATGGTGAAACTGTTGAAAAAGGTGACGTGGTTTCTGATGGACCGTCTAATCCGCACGATATCTTACGTTTGTTAGGCGTTGAAGCGCTGGCTAACTATGTGGTTAAAGAAGTACAAAATGTTTACCGCCTACAAGGTGTAAATATTTCAGATAAGCACATTGAAGTCATTGTTAAGCAAATGCTACGTAAAGTTGAAGTGCTTGATGCAGGTGATTCTTCATTCGTTAATGGTGAAACTGCAGAGTATGTACGTGTCATTGATACCAATAAACAATTAAAAGCACAAGGTAAAGACCCAGTGATTTACCAAAGATTGTTAATGGGTATTACCAAAGCATCATTAGCAACAGAATCGTTTATTTCCGCGGCGTCGTTCCAAGAAACAACACGCGTTTTAACCGAAGCTTCAACCACAGGTCGTGTCGATACATTGCAAGGCCTGAAAGAAAACGTGATTGTGGGTCGTTTGATTCCAGCAGGTACAGGTTTCAAATATCATCAAGAGAAACGTGCCAAACGTGCTGCAAGCATTATGCAAACAGCCGATGCAGAAGCAGCGCTTTCAGCACAGTTGAGTGAAGCAGAAGAGGCGACTGAAGAGTAACATTACACTTCACTAATAAATAAAAAACCGCATTTATAACTGACTGCGGTTTTTTTTCGTCTGCAATTAAGACACACGCGCCATGTAAACAACGCTTGGTATAAAATGCGATTATGAATAAAGCAAGTTTTGATCAACATGTGGCCGATGGGTACAATCATATCCCCGTCTATAAAGCCGTCGCCATTGATACAGATACCGCATTAGGCCTATATTTAAAATTAGCCAATAACCCTTACTCTTATTTGTTTGAGTCGGTTCAAGGTGGTGAAAAATGGGGTCGTTACTCGATGATTGGCCTACATGCACAAACTGTTATTAAGGTGTTTGATCACGAAGTTCGCATTGAGCAAGAAGGTAAACTACTAGAATCAACCGAAGTAGAAGACCCATTGGCTTGGGTTGAGCAATACTTAGATCAGTATAAAGTGCCAGAGTTGGACGCCTTGCCAGATTTTAATGGTGGTTTGGTGGGTTACTTTGGTTATGAGATTATTCGCTATATCGAGCCTAGACTGTCTAACATTGATAAGCCTGATGAGCTCGGTGTGGCAGATATCTTGCTAATGGTATCAAACGATTTGGTGGTGTTTGACAACCTACTTAATCAAGCTTTTGTGATTACTCATATTGATCCAAGCAAACAAAGTTATGAGGATGCGCTAAGCCGTTTAGATGAAATTACTAAACAAATTGATCAGCCACTAGAATCATCTAGCTATCAATCAGACCAAATTACCGAGCAAGATTTCATCTCAAGTTTTGGTGAAGAAAATTATAAAAACACGGTCAAAAAAATCCAAGAATATATTGTAGCGGGTGATGTGATGCAAGTGGTGCCTTCACAACGTCTGAGTTGTAAATTTAGCGCACCACCGGTGGAGCTGTATCGTCAATTAAGGCGCCTTAATCCATCTCCTTATATGTATTACCTTAATTTAGAGGATGTGGCAATTGTAGGCTCTTCACCAGAAATTCTAACTCGTGTGGATGGTGATAGGCGTGCAACCGTTCGCCCAATCGCTGGCACACGTTCTCGCGGTGCAACCGAAAAAGAAGATTTGGCATTAGAGAAAGATTTATTAGCCGATGAAAAAGAAATCGCTGAGCATTTAATGCTGATTGATCTTGGTCGTAATGATCTCGGCCGCATCGCCAAAACAGGTACAGTCGAGCTCACAGACAAAATGTTTGTTGAGCGTTATTCACATGTAATGCACATTGTCTCAAACGTTGAATGTGAACTACAAGACAGCATGAGTGCCATCGATGTGCTCAAAGCAACCTTCCCAGCAGGCACACTGAGTGGCGCACCAAAAGTGCGTGCTATGGAGATCATCAATGAGGTTGAGCCTCTTAAACGTAATATCTATTCTGGCGCCATTGGTTACTTGTCGTGGCATGGTTGTATGGATATGGCTATTGCCATACGCACAGCAGTGATAAAGGACGAAACTCTTTACGTGCAAGCAGGTGCAGGCATTGTTTATGATTCGGTGCCACAATCAGAATGGGATGAAACCATGCACAAGGCCAGAGCACTAATTAAAGCCGCTGAACAGGTTTGAGATAAGCAGGAATAAAAGAAACTATATTAGGTTTTCATAAAAGTGTTGCATTTTGTATTTTTTATGGTTATGATGGAAACCTTAATAGGGTTGTAACTCCTTACGCGGGGGTTGTATTTTTTTATATATAAAGAGGAGAGAAACATGAAGAAAACCATTTCTTCTATCTCAGCAGTTGTGACATTGGCGACATTATTTATGATGCCAATGGAAGCAGGTGCTAAAGAGATGACGGACGAAGAAGTCACTTTCGGTCGTAAAGCAGGTAACTGCTTAGCATGTCACATGATTCCAGGCGGTAACTTGCCGGGTAATATCGGTCCACCATTACTTGCGATGAAAGCAAGATATCCAGATAAAGCAAAACTAAAAGCGCAAATCTATGACGCTACGATTAGAAATCCAGATTCAATCATGCCTCCATTCGGTAAGCATGGTATCTTGACGGATAAGCAGCTTGATCAGGTTACAAATTACATTTATTCTAAATAAGGAGAAAAATAATGAAAAGAAGATTATTTTTAAAAAGTGCAATGGCAGGTTCTGCAGTTGCAACAGCAGTAGGCGCAGGCTTACTAACACCATCAATGGTTTTTGCTAACTCAGCAGACTTTAAAGCTAAATCAGATGCAGCAGGTGCTTCATCAGCAGGCGCTGGTAAAGGTT
>JAPYQD010000044.1:3645-6271 GCA_029937335.1 Gammaproteobacteria bacterium | reverse complement strand
TCACGAATGCCAATATATTCTAATTCTTCAGGGTCACTGAGGCGATAGCAATCAAAATGGTGGATATTGATAATATCATTTTGATAGCTTTCTACCAAAGAATAAGTTGGGCTTTTAACACGGTCAAAACCAAAACTTTGAATAAATCCTCGGGCAAGTGTGGTCTTTCCCGCGCCTAGATCGCCCTCTAAGTAAATGACAATAGCTTGGTTGATTGAATGTGTGCATTGGGCTAGTTGTTGTGAAAATACTTGAGTTTCACGTTCGCTTTTAAAGGATAGGTTCAAAACAACAGCCACATATAAAAACTAAACACACCGACTAACACCACCCCTTCAAAGCGGTTGATAATGTGTTTTTTGCCAAATTTGTAAGACACACCAAATAGTAGTACCGTCAACAGCAGCATGATTGGGTAGTCTCGACTAAGTACTTGTTCAGGCACATCAGAAGGGTGGATTAAGCCTGGGATAGCCAATACGGCAATAGTATTAAAGAGGTTAGAGCCAATGATATTGCCTACCACCATATCAAATTGTTTTTTGAGTACACTGCTAATTGAAACTGCTAATTCTGGCAGACTGGTACCAAGCGCCACTACTGTTAGACCAATCACTAAGTCGGAGACATTAAAAAACTTGGCAATCTCAACGCCGCCGTACACGACTAATTTTGCACTGGATATCAGTACCGCTAAACTAATGAGTAGCATCAACCATGTTTTTTTGGTTTGACTTTTGTTTGTGGCATGTTCAAGATCATCAAACTCGTGATGATTTTTATTTTTTGATTCTTTTAGTGTGTAGGCTAGAAATAAAATTAGCATCGACAATAGAATAAGTCCGTCAGTAATGTCAAGACGCCCATCGCTTAACAACAAGCCTGCACAAAGCGTGGCAACCATTAAGAAAATCCATTCCTTTTTTAAAATATCTCCACGCACTTCAATCGGCACAATGATAGCGCTAATACCCAACACTAAAGCAATGTTAAAGATATTAGAACCAATGGCATTACCAATACTCAGACCAGTGTTGCCATCCCATGCAGCTAGTCCAGACACTAGCATTTCTGGTGCGGAGGTGCCAAAACCAAAAATAATAAGACCAATAATTAACGGCGATACTTTAAAAATATTGGCAATTTTTGCACCATTTTCAGTGAATTCGTCGGCACTCCAAATTAAAAGTGCAAAACCTGATAAAAGAGCAATAATTGGTAGTAGAATGTCTGCCATGTTTTATACACAATGTAATTTTTCACCTATTATAAATGGATTAGAGCTCAATGAGTGAAACAGAATTTTTAATTGGTCGCAGCGGTTTAAACCTGCAAGATGATTTTTATCCAGATGACCTGCCTGAAGAATGGCGATTTGACTATTACTCTACTTTGTTTAAGACGCTCTCTCTATCGATTGATACTGATGAAGATTTAGATCAAATTTTTGAAGAGATAGAAGATACAGAAGAAGAATTTGAGTTGGTTTTATCTATTAACCAAGCGCAGTTAACAGACACACGGCAACTGGCAACTTTACTTTCTGGGGTGGCTGACTATCAACAATATTTCACTTTATTTTGTGAACTTGACCAAACACCTAAGCCTGAGGTGATGGCTTTATTGAAAAACTACCGAATCTGCTTTCAATCAACCAAAGCACTTGCGCTTGATTTAACAGCTGCTGTTGTGGTGGGTAAGCATTTATCATTCAATCAATATCCTGTTTTATATTCATCTGAGGTGTGGGATGAAAAACAAATGCGTGCTTATCTTGAAGAGGCATCAAGTTTGAATACAAAAACTTTACTCATTTGCAAGTTTGCAGAGAGTGAAACATTGAATAAGGTTCGTATTATTGCAGAGTTATTAGGATTTTGAATGTTTTATTAACACGGCCGTTTAGCCAAGTTAAGCCGTTAGAGACTTTGGTCAATGAGCGCGGACATCAAGCACTTTTATTCCCCACTCTAAGAATTGAAGCTTTAAAGAGTGCACCTTTAAAAGAGCGTTACGATGTGGTGATTTTTATTAGCGTTAATGCGGTGGAGTATGGCTTAGAAGCCTTGAGTTCTTTAGAACATCGTCATAATCAAATTTTTGCAGTCGGTGCGGCAACGGCCAAAAAGCTAAGTGATCATGGTTTTAAAGTGGATGCTTTCCCACAAACCAAAGCCTCCAGTGAATCATTACTAGCAATGCCTGAAGTGAAGGAATTATCAGATAAAGATGTTTTAATATTTCGAGGCAAGGGTGGTCGAGAAACTTTAAGAGAGGGTTTGGGTAAAAATAATATTGTTGAATATATTGAAGTATATGAGCGTACCCAATGTAAGGTTGTACCTCTTCATCAGGCTTCATTAACCCAATTTTTACAAAGTGACCAAGGTGTTATCACGATTACCAGTGTGGAAAATTTATCAACTTTGATGTCAATGGTTGAACAAATGGATGTTAAGGCACTTCAGTCTATCAAGCAATATCCGTTAGTGGTGTTGAGCGATCGAATCAAAACTTACGCACAGTCAGTTGGTTTTTATAAGGTTGAAGTTGCACCACAAACCAGCGACGAAGGGCTTATGCAAGCTATTAAGAGATCTTTGCATAAGTATGAATAACCATAAAA